>NZ_VOQX01000206.1:0-2244 GCF_016643525.1 Pantoea sp. Morm
GCCACCGCCGACGCCGATGACTTTAATCACCGCGTCATTGGTTAATTCCATAGGTTCAAACATGATTTCTCTCCGTTATGTGCCTGTCGCCTGGAGATCATAAACATTGCCTGCATGATCTCCTTTTTCAAAAATTAAAACTCTTTCTTCAGCCAGCTATTGATACGTTTAAACCAGTTGCCCACTGAAGCACGTTTTTCCGTTTCTGCATCACCGTTCATGTGTGACTCTTTGCCGTAATGCAGCAGACCGACTGCAGTTGAGTAATACGGCTCCTGCGCATAATCCGTCAGGCCGGTGATGTTAAGTGGCTGACCAATACGCACCTGCGTATGAAATACACGCTGTGCGCAAGCGGCCAAACCTTCAATCTGTGCTGCGCCACCGGTCAGTACGATGCCTGCTGCCAGGTGGTGTTTCACGCCCTGCTGGCGCAGTTGCTCCTGCAGTTGCAGAATCTCGTCATTCACCAGATTCAGCAATTCGGTGTAACGCGGCTCAATCACTTCTGCCAGCGTTTGGCGTTGCAGACTGCGCGGTGGACGCCCACCGACGCTCGGCACTTCGACGTTTTCATCTTTGCCAACAATCGAACCCAGCGCACAACCATGGCGTACTTTGATCGCTTCCGCATCGGTTGGCGGTGTGCCGAAGGCATAGGCGATATCACTGGTCACCACATTCCCTGCATAAGGGATCACTTTGGTGTGACGCAGTGCGCCGCCGGTGTAAACCGCGATATCCATTGTACCGCCACCGATGTCAACAACACAGACGCCCAGCTCACGTTCATCTTCAGTCAGAACCGAGAAACTGGATGCCAGTCCGGCAAAAATCAGTTGGTCAACTTTCAGGCCGCAACGTTCAACGGCTTTAACAATATTTTTCGCCATATCATTGTGGCAGGTGATCAAGTGCACTTTCGCCTGCATACGCACGCCGGAAAGTCCCACCGGATTCTTGATGCCTTCCTGATAATCAATGGCATATTCCTGAGGAATAACATGCAGGATACGATGTTCATCGCGTACGCGTACGGATTTCGCCGTATGTACCACGTTCTCTACATCATCCTGAGTCACTTCCTCTTCCGAAATCGGAACCATCCCGATTTCGTTCTGACAACTGATATGTTTGCCCGATAAAGCAAGGTAAACCGACGAAATCTGGCAATCAGCCATCAGTTCAGCCTGGTCGATGGCGCGTTGAACGCATTTCACCACCGACTCAAGGTCATTTACGCCGCCTTTATCCATACCGCGAGACGGGCAGCTACCCACCCCAATAATGTTGACCATACCATCAGGCAGAATTTCCCCAACCAGGGCGGCAACCTTTGCGGTGCCGATTTCAAGTCCTACTACCAGTTTTCTGTCCGTTGCCTTGATCATTGTGGTTTAGCCTGTGCCTGGTTTTGTTGCTGATTACTGTCCTGTGGCTCCAGCGGGGCCGCTGCCCAGCCTACTGCGGCACCGGAGTCGTAGCGCAAATCGACATAGGTAATGCGCTTGTTCTGACTCTGGCCCTGCTGCAGCAGCTCCGGATAGAGCTCAATAAAACGGTTCAGACGCTTCATGGTGTCGCTGCGTCCCAGTTCGATGCGCACATCGTCGCTGGTCACTAACTGCCATGAGCGCCGCGCCGTCATCGACGCGACCTTCAGGGTAAACTTGCCGGCTTTGAGCACATCACTCATGGTGTGATAGCCCGCCAACACCTCTGTTTCACTGCCTTCCGGGCCATATAACATCGGCAATGTTTCTTTACCGATATGACTGGCCGGGACGCTGAAGGAGACGCCATCGGCGTCTACCATGTGTGAGTCATTCCAGCGTGCCACCGGAACATACTCCACCAGGTTAATCTTCAGCTCATCAGGCCACTGCTTACGCACACTGACCTGTTTAATCCAGGGTAAACGCTCAATCTGTTGCTGGATGATGTCCACGTTTTGCGACATAAACGTGCCAGGTGCACCGAGCGACAAAATGGCCTGGCGAATGTCATCATGCGTGGTGTAATGCGTTTCCCCGGTCACCACCAGCTTCGACAGCGGTAAACGCGACGCATCATTCATCCACTTCAGCACCACCAGCCCACCGGCAGCCATGATGCCCAACACCATCAGCAGGAATACGACGCCAAACAGTCGGGCACCGTTGCTACGCCCGGTGCGCGCACGCTCCTGGGGTTCGCGATTTCGTACACGTATCGCCGCCTGAGACATATCAGTCAGCCAGTTCC
>NZ_VOQX01000207.1:0-2216 GCF_016643525.1 Pantoea sp. Morm
GGAGCCACAATCTCACCGTGCGCTTTTTCGACCGGGCCGGCAACGCCGGGATTCCGTTCCAGACGCGGCTGGAAGTCGATCTCAGCCCGCCCGATATGCCGGCGATTATGCGCGTACTGGATGATTTCGGACCGGTGCAGGGCCCGGTTGGCAACAAAGGCTTCACCGATGATAAAACGCCAGCCATTTCCGGTTATGCCGAGCCGGACAGCATTGTCCGCCTGTACAGCAACGGCGTGCTGATTGGCAGCGTGCAGGCGGCGAAAAACGGCCAGTGGACCATTACGCCGGAACTGAGTGACGGTGAACAGCGCCTGTACGTCACCGCCACCGATAAATTCGGCCAGGTCAGTTTTGATTCCCCGGTCTATACGCTTTACGTCAATTCGCCGCGCATCGATAAGCCGCAGCTGCTGGAAGTGTTTGATAATGAAGGGGTGAACACCGGTGTGATCAAAGCCGGTAGCGAAAGCGATGATCGCAGCCCGCGCCTGAGCGGCAACGCGCCGCTGGATGCCGAAAACGTCATCATCTATGTCAACGGGGTACGCGTCGGCGTGGCACCGGTGATTGACGGGCAATGGCGCTGGGAGAGTAACGTTGATCTGCTGGGCTACGGTGAAAACACCATTACTACCCGCGCGCAAAATAACCGTGGTGAGTTGAGCGATGCGAGCGAGCCGTTTACCTATACGGTGGTGCCCACCGCGCCGGTGAAGATTGAGTATGCGCTGGATAATTTTGGCACGGCACAGGGCAAACTGGAAAACGGCGCGCTGACCGATGACTTCACCCCCACGCTCAAAGGCACGGCGGAAGCCAACAGTATCGTCTACGTGTATGCCACACGCGAAAACGGCAGCTGGTGGCTGAAAGGCAGCACCCAGGCGGATGCCTTTGGCCACTGGCAGGTGGAAATCGCCCGACTGGATGGCGGGGCCGGCCCGTATCACTTCCAGGCCAGTAACAGCCCGACGCGCGATCCCGCTGCGCCGCTGTTCGACCTTTATGTGTCAGACAACGGCACCCGCCTGAAGCCCACCATCAACGCGGCGCACGATAATGTCGGGCCCGAGCAGGGCAAATTAATCAACGGCGCCACCACCGATGACATGGCGCCGACGCTGCAGGGCAAAGCCGAAGCCAACAGCATGGTATATATCCATGCGCGGCATATTGATGGCCACTGGGTAGTGTTAGGCAGCGTTAAGGCCGATGCCTGGGGCAACTGGATAACGGAAGTGCGTGCGCTGCGCGGGGGATACGGCACTTATGAGTTTCAGGCTGCCAAAACTTTTGATCGCGACACCAGCGCCGAGGTGTTCAGTCTCAACATGGTGCCGGAAAAACCCGGCATCGTTTCTGCCTGGGATAATTTTGGCGCGCAGACCGGCGTGCTGCATCAGGGCGATGTCACTGATGACCTGACGCCAACGCTGAAAGGCCATGCTGCAGCAAACAGCGTGGTTTATATCTATGCCCGCCACGTGAACGGGGTATGGGTGACGCTCGGCAGCGCCGTTGCGGATGCTCATGGTCACTGGCAAAGCGAAGTGCGCGCGTTACGCGGCGGCTTTGGCAAATATGAGTTCCAGGTCTCAGACAGCCCGGTGCGTGACGCCGCCGCCGACGTTTTCGACCTGACGATTATCTCCGGCAAGACGGAGATTATTTCTGCGTGGGATGATAACGGACCAAAGCAGGGCCAGCTGAAAAGCGGTGATATCACCGATGATATGACGCCAACCCTGAAAGGCACGTCTGCACCCAATAAGGTGGTGTATATCTTCGGCTGCCATATTGAGGGCCACTGGGTATTAATGGACTCGGTCACAGCGGATGCTACGGGTAACTGGAGCTATCAGTCTTACGATCGCTCACCGTGGAAAGGACTGACGCAATTTCAGGTCAGTGATAGCGCCATTCGTGATGTGAATGCGCCAACCTTTCTGCTGGAGATCAATGTCGATCCGCCGAAGGTCGATCACAAGGGGCTAGTGTGGAATTTCAACGACGGCACCCAGCAGGGCTGGATCGCCAGCGGTCTGTATCACAAAAATGACAACATCGGGGTTAAGCGCTGGAGCGGAGGCAATTCCTCTTATGAGTTGGGTTCCATGACCAACGGTTCAAACACCAACGGCTTCAAAGGAGAAGTGGTTTATCGCTATATTCAGGTCGAAGCGGGTAAAACCTACCAGTTCGATTTTGATGGC
>NZ_VOQX01000208.1:0-2205 GCF_016643525.1 Pantoea sp. Morm
GCAGCAGGCCAACGAATTCGCCCTGCTGGCTGTAGCGCTCCAGAATGCGGCCGACACCGAGCGCTTTTTTCAGCAGCCCGGTGTAGCTGTCCGGCTTAAAGTTGATGTCTTCGATGCAGGCTTTACTCAACCCGTAACGGGTGCGCGCATTGAGAAAAGCGTCGAACAGCGTTTCGCGCGGGCGCACCGCCATGCGCGCTTCCATCATCACATGATGTAAATGCTCACCGGCCAGCACGCGGCGGTCGCGCGCGCGTTTCGCTTCCGGCATGGGAATCACCGTGGCAGGCAGCACCGTCAGGGTGATGCGCGGGAACAGGCGACGTTTAAACACCCCGGCCAGGCGGCCAAACGGCGTGTACTCTGCGCCTTCAATGCGCATCGGCACCACGGTGGCGGCGGATTTCGCCGCGACGAAGCCAGCGCCGCTGTAGATTTTCATCAATGAACCGGTGACGGTAATGCGCCCTTCCGGAAAGATCACCACCGGACGCCCTTCGTTGATCATGCGCACCAGATGTTTGATCGACATCGGTTTGGTGGGGTCGAGCGGCACGAAGTCGATGACCGGCCTGAGCAGGCGCATATACCACTGTTCACTGATCGAAGAATAGACGGCGAACACCGGTTTGATGGGCAGAAACAGCGCCAGCAGCACGCCATCGAGAAACGACATATGGTTTGGCGTGATCAGCACTTTTTCTTTGTGCAGGGCAGTCAGATCGCCACGCAGCTCAACGCGCCATAACAGGCGACAGAGGAAACGCAGAACGGTAAATAGCATGCCAGCTCCTTAGCAGCGGTAAAAAATGGTTCTTACCTTGCAGGATCCGGGGATGTTCGACAAGTAGCGCAGTGATTTATCGTGATGAATTCAGGGTGATTCGCCCTGCCAGCCGCCGCCCAGCGCGGCGATCAGCGCCACGCTGCTCACCCACTGGCTGCTCTGCAGCGACAGCAGGCTCTGCTGCTCGCTCAGGCTGCTGTTTTCCGTGGTAGCGACATCAAGGTAATCAATCATGCCGGCGTCATACTGGTTGCGCGTTACGCGTGCTGACTCCTGTGCCGCCACGGCGGCGCGCTGCTGCGCGGCGATTTCCCCCTGCAGGGTATTCAGTTCCACCAGGTTATCTTCCACTTCTCCCAGCGCGCTCAGCACCGTCTGCCGATAGGTGGCCACGCTGGCATCATAAGCGGCACGCGCCTGCGCCACTTTCGCCGAGGTCGCGCCAAAGTCGAGCAGCGTACCGCTGAGCTCCGGCCCCAGCGACCAGGCGCGATTCGGCAGCGACAATAAACTGTGGATCGCTGAGGCGGTCACGCCACCGCTGGCGCTGAGCGTCAGGTCGGGATAATAACCGGCAATCGCCACCCCGACCGCCGCGTTGGCGGCCGCCACGTTACGTTCGGCATAGGCGATGTCCGGACGGCGCTGCAGCAGCGCCGAAGGCAGGCTCTGCGGAATGGACGGCAGCGTGGCATCCAGCTTCGCCACCGGCAACGTAAAGTCGGCTGGTGCACGCCCCAGCAGCAGCGCCACCGCGTGCTCCAGTTGCGCGCGCTGCCACTGATAATCCTGCGCCGAAGCGCGGGCGCTCTCCAGCTGCATCTGTGCCTGCGCCAGGGTGGCGCGGGATTCGCTACCGGCGCGGTACTTGTTGTTAATCACGCTGAGATAGCGCTGATAAGCTTCAATGCTGCGCTGATAGAGCGCGATCTTTTCGTCGATGATGCGCAGCTGAAAATAGTCCTGCGCCAGCTCTGACTGGGCGCTCAGCGTGACATTGGCCAGTTCAGCCTGGCTGGCCTGCGCGCTGGCCTTATCCTCTTCCTGGGTGCGGCGCAGTTTGCCCCACAGATCCAGCTCCCAGCTGGCATTCAGCGTAGCGCTGTGGCTGTTGCTGACGCTGCGCTGACCGCTGGTGCTGGCACGGCTGCCGCTGCGCGTGCTGCTGACATCGTAGTCGAGTGAGGGAAACAGCGCCGCGCGCGACTGCGCGCTTAGCGCCTGGGCTTCGCGATACTGCGCCGCATAACTGGCGACGTTCTGGTTAGAGATGCTCACCTGGCGCAGCAGGCTGGACAAGGTGGCATCGTGATACACCGTCCACCACTCCCCTTTGCGACTGGCGTCCTGCGGCGTGGCCTGCGTCCAGCCTTTGGCCTCTTTATAGTGCGTCGGCAGCGCCATCGCCGGACGCTGAT
>NZ_VOQX01000209.1:0-2180 GCF_016643525.1 Pantoea sp. Morm
TCGGGTATGTCCACCATGCCCTGATTGCTGGCAGCGGTGACGATGACAAAACCCTCCTGCCCGTGTTCCCGATCAAAAGGCGGCTTCCCGATGGCCAAAAAAAACAACGGTTCTTTGTCCCTTTGATAAATAAAATAGGGCTGTTTTTGGTCGCCGTCTTTTTTCCACTCAAACCAGCCGGATGCCGGCACAATAACTCGGCCATGCTTCCACAAAGGCTTAAACATACGCCCTGTCGCAGCTGTTTCGCTGCGGGCGTTGATGAGCGGAGGCTTATCCCACCACTCCGGACCATAGCCCCAGTACACGGGGTCAAACTTCAGATCGCCGTCGCGCTCATTAAGTAACAGGACCTTCGTGCCCGGAGACACGTTATAACGGCCGATGGGCTCTGCATCGTAGGTTAATTCCTCCGAGCCAATGCCCAGAGCTTCGAAAAAATCATTTCTGCTGTTGTATTGCGCAAAACGTCCACACATAAGCACCTCCTGCTATTCAGCATAGGCGGTAAACCTTTATCCGGAGGGGTCATCATGTCACATAACTCTGCAGCCCGGTCCCGAGAAGAGCGCAACCCTATTAACGTGGATTGAGCCGCGGCAGGAGAGCGTCTGAGTCTGCCGGTGACCCGGGCAGAGGCAGGGCGCCAGCAGTCAGAAAATTTAAGTGAGCACTTCATTGAGCGACTGGAAATCTATCGCAAAGAATCGTTGTGTTATCCGGGGAACGGCGTCCCCGTATATCAAAAGAAAGTTGATAATCAGTGTCTGTAGACATGGCTGAGCGTTGTGTGAATTCACGCGCAGCAGTTCGGTTTAATACTGCTTTTGGTTATTTCTGGCTTTGCTGTGTGGATTTATCTTCTTTTTGTTTTTTATTGGCCACATGATGGCCTACTGCGCACCCGGCCGCTGCTCCTGCAACACCATGATGAGCGACATGACCTGCTACCCCCCCAACAACCGCACCTTTCACGCACGCCTTTGCTTCTGCGTGTGAACTGAATACCACGAGAAGGCTGGCGGCCAGTAAAGCTAATGGTAATTTTTTCATGCTGTTACTCCTTTTAATTACTGGTATCTTCCAGTGCTTATAAGCATAACCAAGATTTTTATAGCGGCTGTCCAAATGCATAAAGATAAAAACTTAATTACCCCTGGAAACAACTCTTCTGGTTTGACCACGCAGCAGATACCTGATCACTACCAGTTCTAATGTGTGGGAGCTGATCTTCTCCTTGAAAAGTAGTATGTCTTGATGTCAACAATGTCCGCTTTAGCACTCAGGCACCATTGGCAATCCCTAAGGCAGCTATGAGCGAAAAACGGACGTAATGTCTCATTGAAAAAGGGCGCAGGATTATATTTTCGAAGAGGTCCAAAATGGTGCGATTTTCCATCAAGTGTTAAGGTCAGGCTTCCCGGAAATTCATAAACAGGAATGAACGTGAACATTTCAGAGAAACATGAGTGGCATAAGAATAACTACTTGGTGAGTACAGACCGGGAGAAACTGGATGTGCAGGCTATCCATCTCTATCTTACGAGGTCAACATGGGCAAAAGGGATTGATCTGGATCTCGTCAGTGCATCAGTAGAAAACAGCCTTAATTTCGGTGTTTATCACGATGAAACCCAAATTGGTTTCGCGCGATTAATAACAGATTACGCTACGTTCGCTTACCTTTGTGACGTATATATCCTTGAGGAATACCAAGGAGAAGGGCTGGGAAGGTGGGTGATGCAGTGCATACATCATCATCCAGTTTTTGAGCGGCTTCGCAGGATCATGTTGTTTACAACCACAGCACCCTGGCTCTATGAAAAATTTGGGTACGAACCTGTTAATCGGGAAAACTATGCATGGAGCATCACACGGCCTGATATTTATACCCATGTAAAAAAGACTGGCTGACCTGTGCTCATATTCATCTCTGAGCTGGCGTATGCACTCCTGAGTTTGCAATGTCCGCTTCTGGCTGTGAGTTCAATGGCTCGATGCAACGCTATCCTTAATCAAGGGGGACGTTGCCATGAAACGAAGAACTCGGATCAACTACACGCCAGAGCAGAAGGCGATTATCTGGGACAGATATAAGCAAGGTGATTCTCTGCATGATATCGCCAGAATGTTCGACAGATTTCATTCTTCCATCATGCCCACAATCCACCAGACAGGTG
>NZ_VOQX01000021.1:0-67906 GCF_016643525.1 Pantoea sp. Morm
AATCCAGTTCACGCCAGTCATCTTTATCGACAAAATGTTCCTGAATGAATTTTGTACTAAATTCAGTTAATACATTCTCCAACTGCCCACTGTAGCGTTCAACGCTATCTTCTATCTGCCGATACAATTTCCTATTTTCATTCAATCTGGTGCGTAGTTGTTTTTGGCTGTAGTTAAGTAGTTCATCGTCTCTAAAAAGGTGAAGCTCGGAAAAATCCAGATGCCCGTCATCTAGCAGGCGATATAGAGAAGAGAAACCAAATACTGTGGCGCCTTCATCCAATACAGTCGCGAGCTGATCATCTAGCAAGCAGCGAGACAATTCTGAACGGTTACTACCAGCAGTTATGAGTTTTCCAAGTTGGCAGCTGAAGGTTTTTGGGTACCAAATTGCATCCGGGGCCGCCACATCTTTCGTACTATTAATCAGTGTATCAAGCATACTGTTGTGAATAATCAACAGTGCTGTTTTGGCAAAAACACCGCTTCGTCCTGAAACTTCATCACGAAGATGTGAAATATAGTTTTCCGTGAATGCTGGAGCTACAACTCCGTGCAGTACTGGAATAAGCTGAATTCCATTGCAGGATAAGTAGTAAACCTTCTGCCCTGGTGCAATCTCCAACTGATTTCCCTCAGACAGAGAAGCAAATGCCTGCCAGAGTTTTAAACTATTCTCTGGGTCGGGAGATTTGAACTGATAACGTTCACCAGCTTCGATTGTACCCCCAACCCAGTCGATGAAGGTCTCCGCCAAGTAGGTTTCATACTGTTTTACGGACATATACGGCATCTCCACTGTCACTCATTCGTTCTACATTTCCCATACG
Source organism: Pantoea sp. Morm (assembly GCF_016643525.1). Lineage (NCBI taxonomy): Bacteria > Pseudomonadati > Pseudomonadota > Gammaproteobacteria > Enterobacterales > Erwiniaceae > Pantoea > Pantoea sp. Morm. Next base: position 831 of record NZ_VOQX01000021.1, read on the forward strand.
CTCGTAAAAAGCTACCAATGTTTGCGCCGACTGGTTATCTAGATAAAAACCACGCTTTTCAAAACCGCGTAATAGTTCATGAAGCCGGAGTTTGTCATTTTTACCTACAGTGAGATTAGTCAGTAACAACAAGCGATCTTGATTGAGCACCAACACTTTCCCAGCACGGCCACGCACCTGAATAAAATCATTACAGATCTGATTTTCGAGTTCGTTAACATAATTTCGATTCACGGTAGCACGATCATTTTTTTTACCCTGAAACTGTTCAACCGAAACAGACAATAACTGTTCAAATGCATTTTCAATGTTTGTAGCGAATTCACGATGAGGGAGGCCGCGAACTAAAATAAATTCTTGTAAATAAGAGTTGAGTGCATTTAATACCTGAGAATATGAGTCTGAATGATTAAGTGTATCCTGATAAATCTGCCATAATGGCCGTTTTTTATGTCCTTTCCCCCATTGCAAAACTTCCAGAGCAGAAAGTATTGGAAAAAGCTTTTCGCTTTGACTGGCGAAAAGTTTATAGCCATAACGCTTCACTTTTTCTCGTTCGGAACTGGCTTTCTCGCTATCAAGTATAAAAAAAAGCGATTTGCTTTTCGGTTCACCGTCTTGCCAGTTGTCCACATTGAGTGCCAATTGAGCACACCAAGAAAATGCATATAAGCGCAGAGTATTGGTTAATTCCTGCAAAAGGTATTGCGGGTGTTCAGCCAGAAATGCCAAGTCGTCCTGAAAGCATTCTACCATATATGGGAGATAGGATTGTTCTTCCGCAAACGGCCCTCTTCCCAATAACTTTACTTTTTCATTTAGCTTATTCAGCATTTGCTGCTCAATAAAGTTCAGCCTGTCCTGTATAGGATAATTAAGACTAAAATCCCCCATTAAGTTAGCAAACAACGTGCCAAGACGTTTATCCGCAGTTGACCCTGCACTTATTTTTTCGCCAGAATATTGAGCATGAAAGAGCAAAAAAAGTGGAGAAACTCGGAAAATATCTTGGTTAGAAAAATACATACGCTCTAACACCGGCCAAAATTCAGGCTCATCAAGCAGCTCCTGAATGTGAGCTTTACAATCATCACGGAATTGGTCGGGTTCATAAGCTTCAATTTTGCGTTTTAAGGCATAGCTAAGGGCTAAGCCGGTGACAAATTGCCAGCTAATATCGTTATTTTTATTTCGCACTGGCAGATAACTATCTAGCTGATTGTTACCTACTTTTAATTCGGTTGCGATAGGATACATTTTACTATCCCTCCATGCCGCTAATAGTGATCATATCGTCATCCGCCTTGGCACGATAAATTCGTTTTCCGCCATCGTAAAATTTAATTTCTTTACTTGATTTAGCCTGTTCAGCAATAAGCTCTACAATTTCATCCAGCAGTATAATGGCATTTTTATCATATTTATTTGGCCGATAGCCATTATTCAGTTTGTCCAACAGCTCAAAAAGATTAAGGCCGATATGGACATACGGTAATGAGGTTTCACCAACTTTTAAATAGACATCAAAGCCGGTTGAGTGAGCAGTATGTTTGTTGCGAATTGCATCCCAGTCGGGTCTTACTTCTACAGGAGCAGTTATTTTGACGCCACCAAACTCTCCCAGAAAGAAATCTTCTTTATGTATACTTAATTCAGGTGCTTTACGGTTGGCGTAGCGCTGAATGCCAGCGATAAGTTCGAATGCATAAAAACGATTCAATATTTTTTTCTGTTCTGAATCTGCAGTGTAATTTTTATGCTGGTGCCAAATTTTTGAGTAGCGTTCGAACAGTGATTCGTTGAAAAATGCGGAAAACTTTCGATGATAGTTATTTCCCAGTGATTCGTGTTGTAATAGCCAAAAAAGTCGAATCAAAGAGACAGCATCCCCGGGCTTGACGTTCTGCCGGTCAAACTTAATGTGCAAAGGTTCAAGTTCGGTCAGAAAATCATCAAGTTCGTCGTCAACCAGCCCAAGCTCATAGCGCAAAATAAACTGATCCAGTTCATAGCTGTGCAATCTGGAGGGATCAAAATCGGAAACTTTTTTGATCAGATCATTTTCTTCACTATTAAAGAGGTTATCAAATAAATAACCGGGACCAGTTAGCAGATGATGCAAAAAATCCAACAATGTTCTTGTTGTAACAAACTGGTCTTTAATTAATCGAGACTTAAATAGCTGAGTAATTAAAACATCCTGAACTCCAGACATGCAAAGCAGATTAAAGTTAGCAACTGTAATCAAATCAGATTGCGTTGCTTCATTTCGTCTAAAAATAGTATAAAACAAATTACCATCATCTTTTCCAGTTAACTTAATTAGCAGTTTTTTTATAAATGATGAATACTGTCCTTCTTCATTAAATTGGAATTTTGGGTAATTTTCAAAATCAGAAAAATAACAATTCCCACTATTAAATGGACCGCTGTTTTTTGTCTGCTTAGATAAAAACTCATCAATGACTAAGCGAAGCGACTCATGACGATCAGTACCCTCTCTGGCAAAATTGGCCAGCATCCCTGTATTGACGCCTATCAACAATGGACATGATTGCTGATGGTTGTCGAACAAATTGTTCAAAGCATCAATGGCAGTTTGTTGAGGCGCAAAACTGTGAGTAGCATCAAGATGAAAAGCAAATCGTTGATTATATTTTAAATTTGACTTACATCGAGTTAAAATTTCAGATTTACCATCCCCGCTGCTGCAACACAAAAAAATTATTTCATTGGGTTTGGCTACATCCAAATGACGCAGCAAATCTTCTTCAATATCTTGTTGAACAAAGAGTTGATCCTTTAACTGATCAAACACGTCTTTTTGGCGCTGTCTTACCGTGGTGACTGAAAACGAAGATGACTTCGCGAGTACACCCAACGCCTTGCGTAATGTGATTGCGTTCATAACTTCATGTTCTCAATACAAGAATTATCTTATTGTATACAAGCTAATCTCTGATCACTATAACCTTTTGCTCTCTTTAGATGTGAGCCTCTTTAGCATCACCGCATCCCTATGTGGCTAACCACATTAGCTATACTGACCATTTCTTAGATGAGGCCTACTATTGAAACATCATTAACTTTCATAAAGCACCAAAATCAGGATAATAAAAAGACGCCCGAAGACGCCTATTAAGATTCTAATCGTATTGAAATCTGGTCCTAAGTAACGTTCCCCATCATGCACTTTTCCATATTTTGATTCTTTTTACATTAGTATTGAGCACATCAATATGATCCCCATACCACTGCAACATCTCCCTTCTTTGCTCCAGATACTGCGCGTGGTTATAGGTCCCGCGAATTGTGTTCTTGTCCACATGTGCCAACTGTAATTCGATCCACGTAGTGTTATAGCCCTGCTCATGCCGGATGGTGCTCATAGTGTGCCGGAACCCATGTCCAGTAGCCTTCCCATGATATCCAATCCGCTTTAACACTTGGTTGATACTTGCTTCACTCATCGGTTTGGTTATGTCATTCCGTCCTAGAAATACCAGCGAAAAACGACCGGTAACCGCTTGGATCTCGCGCAGCGCCTCAATCACCTGAGTGGATAACGGCACCATATGTTACCGCCGCATCTTCATGCGTTCTTTAGGCGCTTCCCAAATCGCTTTATCAAGATCAAACTCTTTCCACTCCGCCAAGCGTAACTCAATGGTGCGCACACCGGTCAGCATCAGAATAAGGGTTGCAAGCCGAGTGATTGGGCTACCTGAATAGGCTTCTAACGCCTGCAAGAACTCAGGCAACTCTTCCGCGAGTAGATGAGGGAAATGCTGTGACTTCGGCGTTGCCAAAGCACTTGATAGCTCAGAAGCAGGATTACTCTCCGCCCGGCCAGTAACAATCGCGTATCTGAACACCTGATTACACGCCTGTCGGATTTTGCGCAATTTGTCGAGAACACCGCGCTTTTCTAACTTACGCAGCGTTGTCAGCATCTCTAGCGGTTTTATCTCTGCAATGGGTCGCTTGCCGAGATCTGGGAAGATGTCGTTCTCAAACGCTTCCATCAAGTCATCAGCGTAGCCCTTCGACCATCCGGTACGCTTATATTCATGCCATTCCAGCGCGATAGCTTTGAAATTATTTTCAACACTCGCCTTCTGAGCCAGTTTTTCAACTCGCTTCTCTTCGCTTGGATCTCCGCCTAACGCGACAACCTTACGTGCTTCCTCTCGCTTCAAGCGAGCATCTGCCAATGAGATATCCGGATAAACGCCGATAGAGAGCTTTTTCTCTTTACCCAGCACGCGATATTTCAACCGCCAATATTTCGCACCGTTGGGTTTGATCAGCAGGTAAAGCCCGCCGCCGTCAGCCAGTTTGTATTCTTTTTCTCTTGGTTTTGCAGTGTTGCCGTGCATTTAGTGGCATAGGGGGCCCCTAATTTCCATTGAACGAGATGAGCCTCCGCAAAGGCCCCCAGACACCACTTGATTTGGGTAGGACTAAGTAGACTTTGATTGAGCTCGCGACAGAAAAATCCAGCTATATCAGGGAGTATAAAGCAAAGAAAGAGAGTTCAGTAGAAGTGTGTTGACTTGAAAATGGCACGCCCTACAGGATTCGAACCTGTGACCTACGGCTTAGAAGGCCGGTGCTCTATCCAGCTGAGCTAAGGGCGCATAGTGGTTGCGTCGGATTATACGTTTGCACGCTCTCGCGTCAACGTTTTTGCCGCCCTGCGGCTCCAGAGTGTTGAATCATTGAACAATTCGTCCTGAAGACCGAGTAGTACGCCCCACGTCGCACGCCATCCGCCCTCAATGCCCATGCTCAACACTACCCCTGCCCCTCAATGCCGCTTACGCCACTCACTCATCGACACCAAATTACTCACCTCGCCAGCCTCTCCTTCCAGCTCGATCCCCTGCTGCGTAAACCGCGCATTATACTGCTCCCGCAGCGCATGCAATTCCGCACTCTCCGGCTCCAGCTGCCGCAGAAATCCCAACGCCAGCAACAGCTGCTGCCGCGAAATCAGCCCTGAGAATCCAGCCTTCGTCAGAATCCCGTGCCAGCGCACCGCGTTCTCGTCGCTGCCATCGACAATCAACACCTGCCAGATCAGCATCACCGCGGCGCCGTTGCCCAAATGGGTTTCATTATCGCCCGCGATGTAATCGGTGAACTCTTTGGCCGCGTCCTTACCCATCAGCGACAGCATCGATTCGATGTGCACCGGCGGCAGTTGCAGCCGTTTACTCAGCCCTTGCGCAGCATGGCGCGAACCGGCTGTCAGTAGTTGAAACCCTACAACAAACACCACCGCCAGCGTGGCGAGTATTAACCAAATCATCACGGCATCCACATAATTTCCTGAGGGACATAATACGCGTTAAGGCGGCCTCACGTCACTGCGGAAAGTCGTGAAACGCACAGACGAAATGAATCTCTACCTGACAGCCGGACGCGCTTCTGACAGAATAGGCGCCAATCCCCGATTTAACTCTCTACAGATGGATTTCCTCTCTGATGGCAGCAAAAATTATTGACGGTAAAACGATTGCGCAGCAGGTGCGCCTTGAGGTTGCCGAAAAAGTACAGCAGCGTCTCGCTGCCGGCAAACGCGCCCCTGGCCTGGCCGTGGTGCTGGTCGGTGAAAACCCGGCATCGCAGATCTATGTCGCTAACAAACGCCGCGCCTGCGAAGAGGTCGGTTTTGTGTCTCGCGCTTATAACCTGCCCGCCAGCACCAGCGAAGCCGAGCTGCTGGAGGTGATCGATGAGCTGAACAATGACGACGCTATCGATGGCATTCTGGTGCAGCTGCCGCTGCCGGCCGGGATCGATAATGTCAAAGTGCTGGAGCGCATCACGCCGGATAAAGACGTTGATGGCTTCCATCCTTATAACGTCGGTCGTTTGTGCCAGCGCGCCCCTAAGCTGCGTCCGTGTACGCCACGCGGCATCGTGACGCTGCTGGAGCGCTATAACATCGATACTTACGGCCTGAACGCCGTGGTGGTTGGCGCATCGAATATCGTCGGTCGTCCGATGAGCATGGAGCTGCTGCTGGCCGGCTGCACCACCACCGTCACGCACCGTTTCACTAAAGATCTGCGCCATCACGTTGAGCATGCCGATCTGCTGGTGGTGGCGGTCGGTAAGCCGGGCTTTATCCCGGGCGACTGGATCAAACCAGGTGCGATTGTGATTGATGTCGGTATTAACCGGCTGGAAAGCGGCAAAGTGGTCGGCGATGTGGATTTTGTGTCAGCCTCTGAGCGCGCGGCTTACATCACGCCTGTACCAGGCGGCGTTGGCCCGATGACGGTCGCCACGCTGATTGAGAACACGCTGCTGGCGTGCGAGCAATATCACGATGTGGAGCAGGCATAATGGCGAGTTTTTCACTGGGTAAACATGCGCACGTTGATTTATGCGATCTGCTGAAGCTGGAAGGCTGGGTGGAGAGCGGCGCGCAGGCCAAAGCGGTGATCGACGAAGGCGAAGTGCGCGTTGATGGTGCTATTGAGACGCGTAAGCGCTGCAAGATTTTTCCCGGTCAGACGGTTGAGTTTGCCGGTCAGCGCGTAACGGTTGTGGCCTGATTAGCCAGGTGCGCATGAATGCGCACCCTACACCCGTTGATCGCTGATGATAAAAAGGGCGAACCGCAGTTCGCCCTTTTTATTATTTACGGCGCCAGCTTGATCCCTGCGGGCCATCTTCCACGATAACGCCCAGCTCGTTCAGCTTGTCACGTGCGATGTCCGCCTGCGCCCAGTCTTTTGCGGCACGCGCATCGGCGCGGGTTTTCACCCAGTGTTCAATCTCCGCCACTTCATCGGCATTCACCTGTGCGCCACTCTGCAGGAACTGCTCCGGATCCTGCTGCAGAATACCCAGCACATCGGCCAGCTGACGCAGTTTCGCGGCCAGCGCATCGGCGGCGGCTTTATCTTCACCCTTCAGGCGATTGACTTCACGCGCCATATCGAAGAGCACCGAGTAAGCTTCCGGCGTGTTGAAATCATCGTCCATGGCGGTACGGAAGCGGGCTTCAAACGCCTCACCGCCAGCCGGCGTCGCGCTGGCATCGGTATGGCGCAGCGCGGTGTAAAGGCGCTCCAGCGCCGCGCGTGCCTGATTCAGGTTATCTTCGCCGTAGTTGAGCTGGCTGCGATAGTGGCCGGACATCAGGAAGTAGCGCACGGTTTCCGCATCGTAGTGCTGCAGCACATCGCGCACGGTGAAGAAGTTGCCGAGCGATTTTGACATCTTTTCCCGGTCAACCATCACCATGCCGGAGTGCATCCAGTAGTTCACGTATGGGCCATCGTGTGCACAGGTCGACTGCGCCACTTCGTTCTCATGGTGCGGGAACATCAGGTCTGAACCGCCGCCGTGGATGTCGAAATGGGTGCCAAGCTGTTTGCAGTTCATCGCCGAGCACTCAATGTGCCAGCCCGGGCGGCCGTTGCCCCACGGTGAGTTCCACGCCGGCTCATCGGCTTTGGACATTTTCCACAGCACAAAGTCCATCGGGTTGCGCTTCACTTCCGCCACTTCCACGCGCGCGCCGGCCTGCAGCTGTTCGAGATCCTGACGCGACAGCGCGCCGTAATCTTTATCGCTCAGCACATCAAACATCACGTCGCCGTTATCCGCCACGTAGGCATGGCCGCGATCGATCAGCTTGCCGACCAGTTCGATGATCTCCGCGATGTGGCGCGTGGCGCGCGGCTCGAGATCCGGCGGCAGAATCCCCAGCGCGGAAAAATCTTTGTGCATTTCGGCGATCATCCGGTTGGTCAGCGTTTCGATGCTTTCCCCGTTTTCGTTGGCACGTTTGATGATCTTGTCATCGATGTCGGTGATATTACGCACGTATTTCAGTTTATAGCCCACGTAACGCAGGTAACGCGCGACCACGTCGAATGCCACAAAGGTACGCCCATGGCCGATATGACAGAGGTCGTAAACCGTGATTCCACACACGTACATACCGATTTCACCGGCATGAATGGGTTTAAATTCCTCTTTCTGGCGACTCAGGGTGTTATAGATCTTTAGCATTGAACGATTCCGTTGTTTACGTGTGCGGGATACGCCTTCTTGATGTAGCCGGTTATTGTGCCGTATTTTTCCGACTTGTGCATCGCTCGCTTCGCAACTGCCGTTGCCTTACTGACGCGTTATTGGAAATTGTGATATAAGAGGCGTCTACAAAAATGCCCCGCCGCCTTGCCGGTGCGGCAGTTGATACTGACGACAACCTCCACAGGACGAATATAATGGTCACTTTCCAGACGAACCATGGCGATATCGTAATCAAAACCTTCGATGACAAAGCGCCGGCTACCGTACAGAACTTCCTGGACTACTGCCGTGAAGGTTTCTACGACAACACCATTTTTCACCGCGTGATCAACGGTTTCATGATTCAGGGCGGCGGTTTCGAGCCGGGCATGAAGCAGAAAGCCACCAAAGCAGACATCCGCAACGAAGCCAATAACGGCCTGAAAAACACCAAAGGCACGCTGGCGATGGCGCGTACCCAGGCACCTCACTCGGCTACCGCACAGTTCTTCATCAACGTTGCCGATAACGACTTCCTGAACTTCCGTGACGAAAGCCTGCAGGGCTGGGGTTACTGCGTGTTTGCTGAAGTGGTTGAAGGCATGGACGTGGTCGAAAAAATCAAAGCAGTGAAAACCGGCCGCAGCGGCATGCACCAGGACGTGCCGGTTGATGACGTGATCATCCAGAAAGTGACCGTCAGCGAGTAATGTCGCGCACGCTGTTTATCGCAGATTTACATCTGTGTCAGGAAGAACCGGCAATCACTGCCGGTTTTCTGCATTTTTTGCAGGGGGAAGCGCAGCAGTGTGATGCGCTTTACATCCTTGGCGATCTGTTTGAAGCCTGGATTGGCGATGACGATCCTAATCCGCTGCATCAGCAGATCGCCGACGCCCTGCGTGCCCTGCCGGTGCCAAAATTCTTTATTCACGGCAATCGCGACTTCCTGTTAGGTCAACAGTTCGCCCGCGCCAGCGGCATGACGCTGCTGCCCGAAGAGCAGGTGCTGGAGCGCTATGGTCAGCGCGTGCTGATGATGCATGGCGACACGCTGTGTACTGACGATCACGGTTATCAGCGTTTTCGCGCCAAAGTCCATCAGCGCTGGCTGCAGCGGCTGTTTCTCGCGCTGCCGTTGCGTCTGCGCATGCGCATTGCTGCGCGGATGCGGGCCGACAGCAAGCAGGCCAACCAGCACAAGTCACTGAGCATCATGGACGTCAACCCGCAGGCGGTAGCCGCGGCGATGACGCGCCAGCAGGTGCCGATCCTGATTCACGGCCACACCCATCGTCCGGCGATTCATCAGTTCGAGCTCGCCGGCACGCCTGCGCAACGCGCGGTGCTGGGCGCGTGGCATGAGCGCGGATCAATGATTCAGCTGGACGCACAGGGCGTGCAGTTAATCGAATTTCCTTTCTGAGTTTTTGCGGCGGAAATGCCGGTTTTCCGCCTACGCAACCGTTTTCCTTGCCGCTGTCTCGTGCTATTCTCTGTGCCCTTCTTTACCTGCCCGCCCGGCCAGGTTCGTTTGATTATTCACAGGAGTTGACCGCATGTCATCCAACGCCGCCCCGGCCCGTATCGCCATCGTCATGGGTTCCAAAAGTGACTGGGCTACCATGCAGTTCGCCGAGGAAATCCTTAACAGCCTGGATGTCCCGTTCCACGTTGAAGTGGTCTCTGCGCACCGTACGCCAGATAAGCTGTTCAGCTTCGCAGAGCGCGCAGCCGACAACGGTTTTCAGGTGATCATCGCCGGTGCCGGCGGTGCGGCGCACCTGCCAGGCATGCTGGCGGCGAAAACCCTGCTGCCGGTGCTGGGCGTACCGGTACAGAGCGCAGCGCTGAGCGGCGTGGACAGCCTCTACTCCATCGTACAGATGCCGCGCGGCATTCCGGTCGGTACGCTGGCCATCGGTAAAGCCGGTGCCGCCAACGCCGCACTGCTGGCGGCGCAGATCCTGGCAATTCACGATCGCGAGCTGGCTGCACGCCTGGCCGCCTGGCGTCAGAGCCAGACCGATGAAGTGCTGAATAATCCGGATCCGCGGGAGGACGCATGAAGCCAGTTTGCGTACTCGGCAACGGTCAGCTGGGCCGCATGCTGCGCCAGGCCGGCGAGCCGCTGGGCATCGCCGTGTATCCGGTCGGACTGGACGCGGAGCCGTCAGCACTGCCGATCGCGCAAAGCGTGATTACGGCGGAAATCGAGCGCTGGCCGGAAACCGCGCTGACGCGCGAGCTGGCCAACCATCCGGCGTTCGTTAACCGCGATATTTTTCCGCGCCTCGCCGATCGCCTGACGCAAAAGCAACTGCTCGACCAGCTCAACCTGGCAACCGCGCCGTGGCAGTTGCTGGCTGATAAAAGCGAGTGGCCGGCGGTATTTAGCACGCTGGGCGAGCTGGCGATCGTCAAGCGCCGCACCGGCGGCTACGACGGCCGCGGTCAGTGGCGCCTGCGCGCCGACAAAACCGCAACGCTGCCGGATGAGTGCTACGGCGAGTGCATCGTTGAGCAGGGTATTAACTTCAGCGGTGAAGTCTCGCTGGTGGGCGCGCGCGGGCACGATGGACGCACGGTGTTTTATCCGCTGACGCACAACCTGCATCAGGACGGCATTCTGCGCACCAGCGTTGCCTTCCCGCAGGCTGATGCCGCGCAACAGCAGCAGGCAGAAGCGATGCTGAGCGCGATCATGCATGAGCTGAAGTACGTGGGCGTGATGGCGATGGAATGTTTCGTCACACCGCAGGGCTTGCTGATCAATGAGCTGGCACCGCGCGTGCACAACAGCGGCCACTGGACGCAGAATGGTGCCTCAATCAGCCAGTTTGAACTGCACCTGCGTGCGGTGCTCGGTCTGCCGCTGCCGCAGCCGGTGGTGTTTGCGCCGTCGGTGATGGTCAACCTGATTGGCACCGACCTCAATACCGACTGGCTGCAGCAGCCGCTGGTGCATCTGCACTGGTACGACAAAGAAGTCCGCGCCGGACGTAAGGTCGGCCACCTGAATCTGACCGACAGCGATCCGGCACGCCTCACCGCCGCACTCAATGCGCTGGTGCCGCTACTGCCTGACGCCTACGCGAGCGGTATTGCGTGGGCCGTGGCGAAGCTGTAGTTCTGCGGTGTTCCCCTCACCCTTGCCCTCTCCCACAGGGAGAGGGGATTATACGGTGCGATCTTTAAGTTTGACGCTCACCTGAACGTTCTGAAGTGCAAAATCACGCATACGGGCTCGATCGGCCCCCTCTCCCGTGGGAGAGGGCCGGGGTGAGGGCATCAGGCAGCATCAAACCGTCTGAACAGCGCTTTCCCCTTCAGTAAGCGGACACCCAGCCAGCCGCCGCACAGCGACAGCAATGCCGCGCCACACAGCGGCAGCGCCAGCCACAGCGTCCAGTCCGGCTGCCACGGGAAATCAAAAATCTTGCGCTGAAGCCCCCACAGTGCCGCTTCCGCCCCCAGCGCCGCCGCGATACCCGCGACCACGCCAAGCAGCGCAAACTCACACCACAGCGTGCCGCGCAGCAGGCGCTGGCTGGCACCGAGCGTGCGATACACCACCAGCTCCTGCCGGCGCTGGCGCATGCCGACCTGGATCTGCGCCAGCAGCAGCAACACACCGCAAACCGTCACCAGGATCACCATGATCTCCAGCGCCTGGCTCACCTGCGCCAGCACCTGTCCAATCTGCTTCAGCATGCTGCCGACATCCAGCAGGCTCAGCGTCGGGAACGCGCGGTTGAGCTGCGCCAGCAGCGCGGGATCGTTCGCCATGCGGAAGCTGGTCAGCCAGGTCTGTGGCTGCTGATCGAGCGCGCCCGGTGGGAAGATAAAGAAGAAGTTTGGCCGCAGGCTCTCCCAGTCGACCTTGCGCAGACTAGTGATCGTCGCGCTGAACTGCTGCGTATCGCCGCTGAATGTCAGCCTGTCGCCGAGCCTGACGCCCAGACGATCGGCCAGCTCGACCTCCATCGAGACTTCACCGGCTTTCGGCGGCCAGCTGCCGGCCACCAGCGGATTGTGATCCGGACGCTCCGCCTGCCACGTCAGATTAAGCTCGCGATTCAGCGCGTTATCCAGCCTGGGATCGGCTGGCTTGCCGTTCAGCTCAGTGAGCCTTGCCCGCACGATCGGATAGAAGGTTCCGGCGTTAACCTGATGCTGCCGCAGGAACTCGTCTACCTGCGGCACCTGCTGCTGGGTCAGATTGAGCAGAAAATAGTTGGGCGCATCCGCCGGTAATTGCTGCTGCCAGCGATCGAGCAGATCGCCGCGCATCACCAGCAATAACGCCAGCAGCATAAAGGAGAGCGAAAACGCCGCCAGCTGGCTGAGCGTCATGGCTGGCTGACGCAGCAGACGGTTGATCGCCAGGCGCAGCGCCAGATTACGCACCACCAGTCTGCGCAGCAGCAGGAGCGTGCCCCAGCCGAGCAGCGCCAGCAGCAGTGCCAGCATCACCACGCCAGCCAGCAGCGCCCACAGCATTTTGCTGCCGCCCATCAGCAGCGCAAGGAGCGCTACCACCACCAGCGCCATCACCGGCAGATAAATACGCAGCGGCCACAGTGTGGCTACCGCATCACGACGCAGCACGCGCAGCGGCTGTGTGGCCATCAGCAGACGGTACGGACGCAACCCGACCAGCAGCGAGATCAATACCAGCGCACCAATCGCCCACAGCCACGGCCAGACGCTGGCAGCCGGTAAAGCGGCGGGCAGCACCGGTTTGAGCATTATCAGCAGCGCGACTTCAATGCCCTGCCCCAGCGCACTGCCGGCGATGGCCGCCAGCAGCAGCACGGCCAGCCACTGACCGATAATCAGCCGCTGCAGCGATTTACGCGTGGCACCCAGCGTTTTCAGCACCGCCACCAGATCGTAACGGCTGCGGCAGTAATGACTCATGGCGACGGCCACTGCGGCAATCGCCAGCAACAGGGTTAATAGCGCCGAGAGCAGCAGGAACTGCTGCGCCCGCTGCATTGAGCGGCCCAGCGCATCCTCCGAGTTTTCCACGCTGATCCAGCGCTCGCCGGCCTGCAGCTGCGGCTGAATCCAGCGGTCATAGCGCGCCAGCGGTGCCGACTCGCCGGAGAATTTGTAGCGCCAGCTCAGACGGCTCCCCGGCTGGATGGCGCCGGTTTTCTCTACGTCGGCAAGATTCATTAACAGACGCGGCGCCGTCTGAAACGGATTGAATCCGCCGTCCGGCTCCTGAATCACTTCGCCGGCAATGCGCAGCGTGGTATCGCCCACGTCAATGCGGTCACCGACCTTAAGGTTAAGCAGCGCCAGCAGACGCGGTGCGGCCAGCACCGTTCCGGCCACCGGACGCAGGCCGGGCGGATCCGTCTGCAGGGTGCCGAACATCGGGTACGCATCATCGACCGCTTTGACATCGGCCAGCTGCGGTGTCTCCTGCGCAAAGGTCATGGTCATAAAGCTGAGCTGCCGGCTGACCGCCAGCCCCTCTTCGCGCGCTTTGTCCAGCCACGCATCCGGTGCCGGTTTACTGCTGCGCAGCGTGCGGTCGCCGGCCATATAGTCACGGCTCTGCTGGCTCAGCCCTTTCTCCATGCGATCGCTAATGGAGCCCAGCGCCAGCACGCAGGCCACCGCCAGCGTTAGCGCCAGCCAGACAATCAACAGCGAGGGCGAACGCCACTCGCGCCAGAACCAGCGCCAGATCATGCTTCCTCCCACAACTTGCCGTCGCGCAGCCGCAGGCGACGATCGCAGCGTGCCGCCAGCTGCTCATCGTGCGTCACCAGAATCAGCGTGGTGGCGAAGTCGCGGTTAAGGGAAAACAGCAGATCGGCGATGCGATCGCCGGTTTTGCGATCGAGGTTACCGGTCGGCTCATCGGCAAACAGCAGGCCGGGACGGCCGCTGAAGGCGCGTGCCAGCGCCACGCGCTGCTGTTCGCCGCCGGAGAGCTGGGCCGGCAGATGGTGCAGACGATCTTTCAGTCCGAGCTGCGTCAGTAATTCAGTGGCCTGCGCGCGACTGTCGCGATCGCTGTCTCCGCGCAGCAGTGCCGGAAGCTGCACGTTCTCCAGCGCGTTGAGCGTGGGCACCAGCATAAAGGACTGAAACACAAAGCCGACCTCACGCGCACGTAACGCGGCGCGCTGCTCTTCGTTCATCTGGTGCAGCGGCTGGCCCAGCAGATGCACTTCGCCGCTGCTGCCATCATCCAGTCCGGCGAGAATACCCAGCAGGGTGGATTTCCCGGATCCCGACTCGCCGATCAGCGCCAGCGTCTCGGCTGGTTTGACAACCAGCTCAACTCCGGTAAGGATGGTCAGCTGATGCTCTCCCTGACCGACGGACTTAGTAAGATGATGAACTGCAACAATGTTTTCCGCTGGCATTATTCCTTCCTGTTGTTATTGCTGCTGCTGGTATCGCGCATCGCCGCCGCCGATACCCTGCTGATTCTCGGCGATAGCCTGAGTGCCGGCTATCGCATGTCTGCCACCGCCGCCTGGCCGAGCCTGCTCGACAAAACCTGGCAACAGCAGCCCAAAGTGGTTAACGCCAGCATCAGCGGTGATACCGCCGGTCAGGGGCTGGCGCGGTTGCCGGGCCTATTAAAACAGCATCAGCCGCAGTGGGTGTTAATCGAATTGGGCGGTAACGATGGGCTGCGCGGCTTCCCGCCGCAAAACATCGCGCAGGATCTGAGTAAAATTATCGATCAGGTCAAAGCCGCTAACGCCCAGCCGCTGCTGATGCAAATTCGTCTGCCGGCTAATTATGGCCGACGCTACACCGACGCGTTCAGCGCGCTCTATCCGCGCCTCGCGCAGCAGTATCATATTCCGCTGGTACCGTTCTTTATGGAGCAGGTTTATCTGAAGCCGGAGTGGATGCAGCAGGACGGTATTCACCCCAATCCTGATGCGCAGCCGTTTATCGCCAACCTGATGGCTGAACAACTGGCTCCGCTAGTTAAGCATGATTAACGCCGCGACGAGCCCAATGACAGGTAAAGATATGCAAAAGTCTGTATTAATTACCGGCTGCTCCAGCGGCATCGGTCTGGTGGCGGCCAACGATCTGCTGGCGCGCGGCTATCGCGTGCTGGCCGCCTGTCGCCGTGCTGACGATGTGGCGCGCATGGATGAGCTCGGCTTCACCGGCATCCTGCTGGATCTTGACGATCCGGCCAGTGTGGATGCCGCCGCCGATCGCGTGCTGGCCCTCACCGATCACTGCCTGCACGGGCTGTTCAATAACGGCGGCTTCGGCCAGTACGGTCCGCTGACCAGCGTGTCGCGTCAGCAGCTGGAGCAGCAATTCTCCACCAACTTTTTCGGCACCCACCAGCTGACGCTGCGCCTGTTGCCGGCGCTGCAAAATAGCGGCGACGGGCGGATTATCAACACCAGCTCGGTGCTCGGCCTGATTTCCACGCCGGGCCGCGGCGCTTATGCCGCCAGTAAATGGGCGCTGGAGGCGTGGAGCGATGCGCTGCGCATGGAAGTACGCCCCAGCGGCGTGCGCGTCAGCCTGATTGAGCCGGGCCCGATTACCACCCGGTTTACCGAAAACGTGCAGCAGGGCGAACGCGATAAGCCCGTGCGCAACCCCGGTATCGCCGCACGCTTTAGCCTGCCGCCGGAAGCGATTCTGCCGAAACTGCGGCATGCGCTGGAGAGTAAACATCCGCGCCTGCGCTATCCGGTGACGCTGGTCGCCTGGGCGATGAGTCTGCTCAAGCGACTGCTGCCGGGCTGGATGCTGGATCGCATTTTACGCAGTAACTAAACTGCAAGCCGGAATTGAACTTGAAGCCGGGGCGTTTGCCCCCATATCCTCAACACACTTTCTGCCAAGAGACGTATTCATGTCACACGCTTTGATTATCGACATCAACGAATCCAACCTGCAGCAGACGCTGGAGCAATCAATGCAGCTGCCGGTACTGTTCTACTTCTGGTCGGAGCGCAGCCAGCACTGCCAGCAGCTGACGCCGGTGCTGGAGCGTCTGGCACAGGAGTACGCCGGCCAGTTTATTCTGGCGAAGCTGGATTGCGATAAAGAGCAGCTGGTGGCATCGCAGTTTGGTCTGCGCTCTCTGCCGACCGTCTACCTGTTCCAGAACGGCCAGCCGGTCGATGGCTTCCAGGGCCCGCAGCCGGAAGAGGCGATCCGCGCGCTGCTGGAGAAAGTCCTGCCGCGTGAAGAGGAGTTAAAGGCGCAGCAGGCGATGCAGCTGATGCAGGAAGGCAAGCCGCTGGATGCGCTACCGCTGCTGAAAGACGCCTGGCAGCTGAGCAATCAGAACAGTGAAATCGGTTTTCTGCTGGCAGAAGTCCTGATCACCCTGAACCGCAGCGAAGAAGCCGAAGCGGTGCTGGCTGTGGTGCCGTTGCAGGATCAGGATACGCGCTATCAGAGCCTGATTTCGCAAATCGACCTGCTGAAACAGGCCGCCGACACGCCGGAGATCCAGCAGCTGCAGGAGCAGATGGCAAGCGAACCGGACAACGCCGGTCTGGCTGCTAAACTTGCGTTACAGCTGCATCAGGTGGGCCGCAATGAAGAAGCGCTGGAACTGTTGTTAGGTTTTCTGAAGCGCGATCTCAGCGCCGGTGACGGCGAAGTGCGCAAAATGTTCCAGGAGATTCTGGCGGCCCTCGGCACCGGCGATGCCCTCGCCTCGCGCTATCGTCGCCAGCTCTACTCGCTGCTGTACTGACCGGTACCGCGCGGTAAACGGGCCGAAGCGACTCGGCCCGACAATCTGACAGCCAGGAGGTTATATGTTAACAGTGATTCCCGTCATCATCGTGCTCGCGCTGGTTACCGTGTGGGCCGGTGTCAAAATTGTGCCACAGGGCTACCAGTGGACGGTGGAGCGCTTTGGCCGCTACACCAAAACGTTGCCGCCCGGTCTGAATTTAGTCGTGCCGTTCATGGATCGTATTGGTCGCCGGATCAATATGATGGAGCAGGTCCTCGATATTCCCTCGCAGGAGATCATCTCCAAAGATAACGCCAACGTCACCATCGACGCAGTGTGCTTTATTCAGGTGGTGGATTCGGCGCGCGCCGCTTATGAAGTCAGCAATCTTGAGCTGGCCATCATCAACCTCACCATGACCAATATCCGCACCGTGCTCGGCGGTATGGAGCTGGATGAGATGCTGTCGCAGCGCGATAACATTAATACCCGCCTGCTGCACATTGTTGATGAAGCGACCAATCCGTGGGGGGTAAAAATCACCCGTATTGAAATCCGCGACGTGCGCCCGCCGCAGGAACTGATAGCGGCCATGAACGCGCAGATGAAAGCCGAGCGTACCAAACGCGCCGATATCCTCGCCGCCGAAGGCGTACGCCAGGCGGCCATCCTGCGCGCCGAGGGCGATAAGCAGTCGCAAATCCTTAAAGCGGAAGGCGAACGTACCTCCGCCTTTTTGCAGGCGGAAGCGCGCGAGCGTCAGGCCGAAGCCGAGGCCAACGCCACGCGGATGGTGTCAGAAGCTATCTCTGCCGGAGATATTCAGGCGATTAACTACTTCGTGGCGCAGAAATACACCGATGCCCTGCAAAAAATTGGCGAAGCGAATAACAGCAAAGTGGTGATGATGCCGCTCGACGCCAGCAGCCTGCTCGGCTCGGTGGCCGGTATCAGCGAGCTACTGAAAGAGAGTCGTCAGGAGCGCAAACCGTGATGCTGATGGAGCTGATTGCGCATCCGCACTGGTTCTGGCTCACGCTGGGCGGTTTACTGCTGGCAGCGGAGATGCTCGGCACCAGCGGTTACCTGCTGTGGAGCGGCGTGGCGGCGGTGCTGGTCGGGATCATTGAGTGGCTGTTTCCGTTCTCGTGGACCAGCCAGGGCATGCTGTTCGCCACTCTGACGCTGCTGTGCGTATTTCTTTGGTATCGCTGGATGCGCTTTCGCGAAAGTGCGCAGCAGCCCAATACGCTCAATCAGCGCGGCAGCCAGCTGATTGGCCAGCACCTGACGTTAGACAGCGCGCTAAAAGACGGCGTCGGTCATGTGCGCATTGGTGACAGCAGCTGGCGCGTGCAGGCGCAGGAAGATTTGCCGGCGGGCACGCCGGTGATCGTGACCGGCGTATCAGGCATCACGCTGCTGATTCAGCCGCGTTTGCCGCCTTCCTGATGACCGCAGCCCGCCAGGTGATTGATGATAGGACATTCGGCACCGTCATCGCCCGGGCAGGCTGCAGCCAGTTCCAGCAGACGCGCGCGCATCGCGTGCAGCTCTTCAATATGCGCCGCGATCTCATCCGCCTTCTGCAGGGTGCGCGCTTTAACATCGGCACTGTGGCGCGCCGGGTTATTAAACAGTGCGACCAGTTCGCGGCACTCCTCGAGCGTGAAGCCCACCTGCCGCGCCTGGCGCAGAAAATTGAGCTCATCCAGGTGGTGCGCGCCATAACTGCGATAGCCGTTGTCACTGCGTAACGGCGGCGTAACCACCCCTTTCTGTTCGTAAAAACGAATCGCTTTGCTGGTCAGCCCGGTTTTTTTTGCTACATCGCTGATGTTCATCTCTGCCCCTTGACCTTCCCCTGAATGGAAGGTTTAGGCTTTATAACTAATGCAAACCTTGCAGCGAGTCAAACCTGATAAACGAGGAGTTGATGATGTCACACACACAATTACTGGCTCTGGACGGCTTGTCCTGTGGCCACTGTGTTAAACGCGTTAAAGAGGCGCTGGAGCAGCGCAGCGATGTGGAACAGGCCGAGGTAACGCAGCAGGAAGCGCGCGTCACCGGCGCAGCCAGCGCCAGCGATCTGATTGCCACCGTTGAGCAGGCTGGTTATCACGCCACGCTGAAAAATGAGGCGTCCAGCCCAAAGCCTGATCCGTTGCCAGCTCAGGAGCCGCAGCCGGAGGCGCTGACAACGGAGTCGCAGCCGGCAGAAGAGAATCTTGCGGTGCACCATTTGCTGATAGGCGGGATGAGCTGCGCCAGCTGCGTCAGCCGCGTCGAGCAGGCGTTACAGAAAGTGCCCGGCGTGAGCCAGGCGCGCGTCAATCTGGGTGAGCGCAGCGCGCTGGTGCTGGGCGATGCCGTACCCTCAGCGCTGGTCAGCGCCGTAGACGAGGCGGGTTATTCTGCGGAAGTGATCGAAGATGAACAAACCCGGCGCGAGCGCCAGCAGGTCAGCGCACAGCAGGCGATGCGCCGCTTTAGCTGGCAGGCGGCGCTGGCGCTGATCGTCGGCGTGCCGATGATGGTCTGGGGCATGCTCGGTGATCACATGATGCTAAACGACAGCAATCAGACGCTCTGGCGCGTGCTCGGTGCCGTCACGCTGGCGGTGATGGCGCTCGCCGGCGGCCACTTCTATCGCAGCGCGTGGCGCAGCCTGCGTCATGCTACCGCCACCATGGACACGCTGGTGGCGCTCGGTACCGGTGCGGCCTGGATTTACTCAATGAGCGTCGCGCTGTGGCCGGCATTTTTCCCGCCGAAGGCGCGCCATCTTTATTTTGAAGCCAGCGTGATGATCATCGGCCTGATTAACCTCGGCCATGCGCTGGAACAGCGCGCGCGCCAGCGCGCCTCACAGGCGCTGGAGCGGCTGCTGGATTTAACCCCGGCGCAGGCCTGCGTGATCACCGCCGAAGGGGAAAAGCCGCTGCCGCTGAGCGAAATCGCACCGGGCATGACGCTGAAGCTGGTGACCGGCGATCGCGTACCGGTGGACGGCGAAGTCAGCCGCGGCGAAGCCTGGCTTGACGAAGCAATGCTCACCGGCGAAGCGCTGCCGCAGTCGCGCCGTCCTGGCGATAAGATTTATGCCGGGACGCTGGTGCAGGACGGATCGCTACAGTTCACCGCCCGCGCCACCGGCAGCCATACCACGCTGGCCCGTATTATCAATCTGGTGCGTCAGGCGCAGAGCAGCAAGCCGGAAATGGGCCGGCTGGCCGATCGCATCTCGGCGGTGTTTGTGCCGGTGGTGGTGGCGATTGCCCTGCTCAGCGGAGCGGTCTGGTATGTTGTCGGACCGCAGCCGCAGCTGGCCTATACGCTGGTGATTGTCACCACGGTGCTGATTATCGCCTGTCCGTGTGCGCTGGGCTTAGCCACGCCGATGTCGGTGATCGCGGGCGTCGGCCGCGCTGCCGAGCTGGGCGTGCTGGTGCGCGATGCCGATGCGCTGCAGCGGGCCAGTGAAGTCGACACCATTGTTTTTGATAAAACCGGCACCCTGACCCGGGGCACGCCGCAGGTCAGCGAGGTGCTGCTGTACAGCGACTGGGATCGTCAGCAGGTATTGCAGGCCGCCGCCCAGCTGGAGCTGGGGTCGGGGCATCCGCTGGCGAAGGCCATCGTCGCCGCCGCACCGACCGTCAGTGACGCCCGCGTTGCGCAATTTCGTACAATACGTGGCAAAGGCGTGAGTGCTACTGTCGCTGACAGAACGCTGCTGCTGGGCAATGCGGCGCTGCTGGAAGAGCAGCACATTGACCTGCGCGCCGCACAGCAGGATATCGCGCGACTTGCTGCGCAGGGCGCCACGCCGGTGCTGCTGGCGGATCAGCAGCAGCTGCTGGGCCTGATCGCCCTGCGTGACCAGCTGCGTCCGGAGAGCCGTGCGGCGCTACAGCGGCTGCATCAACTGGGCTACCGTCTGATCATGCTGACCGGTGACCATCAGACCACTGCCGAAGCCATCGCTGCCGAAGCAGGTATCGATGAGGTGATCGCCGGCGTGCTGCCGGACGGTAAAGCGCAGGCGATTGCGCAGCTGCAACAGCAGGGGTGCAGCGTGGTGATGGTGGGCGATGGCATCAACGACGCCCCGGCGCTGGCGCAGGCGGATGTGGGGATCGCCATGGGCGGCGGCAGCGATGTGGCGGTTGAAACCGCGGCGATGGCGCTGATGCGCAACGATCTGCATTGCGTGGCCGACGCGCTGGCGATGGCCAACGCCACGCTGCGCAATATGCGGCAGAATCTGCTGGGTGCCTTTGTCTATAACAGCCTGGGCATTCCGATTGCTGCCGGCGTGCTCTATCCGTTTACCGGTGTGCTGCTCAGCCCTATCGTCGCCGGTGCCGTCATGGCGCTGTCGTCGATCACCGTGGTGAGCAATGCTAACCGTTTGCTGCGCTTTAAACCGGCGCAGCGGCAATAGCAACCTCTGCCCTGTCTTTCGCTGAGCGAAATCGCTAGCATGGATTTTTGACTTAAAAAGGACACGGCATGAGACGCAGTGTGTGGCACCGCCTGCAACAGCTGGCCAGCAGCCTGTTCCCCGTCAGCTACAGCTGGCCCGCCATGGATATCAGACTCGGAGACCGCCGTCTGCATCTGGCTGGCAGTATTCATATGGGCACGCGCGATATGCAACCGCTGCCGGCCGGCTTGCTGCGCCAGCTGCAGAAAGCCGATGCGCTGGTGGTGGAAGCGGATATTACCCGCGGCAGTTCACCATTCAGTGAGGGTGAAGCATATCCGCCGCTGGCAACGCGGCTGACGCCAGAGACGCTGCAACAGCTGACGGCGCTGTGCGATGAGCTGTCACTGAACATCGCGCTGTTTGATAGCCTGCCGTTCTGGCAAATTGCGCTGATGCTGCAGGCGCAGCAGGCGCAGCGGCTGGGGCTGCGACCGCAGTACGGTATTGACTATCAGCTGCTGCAGGCAGCGCAGGCGGCAGGAAAACGCATTATTGAGCTGGAAGGGCCGGAAACGCAGATCGCGTTGCTGAAATCACTACCGCAGGATGGCCTGGCGCTGCTGCTGGATACGCTGCAACACTGGCACACCAACGCGCGACTGCTGCAAACCATGATCAGCTGGTGGCTGGATGCGCCGCCCGCCAGTCAGCCGGTGGCGCTGCCGACTACGTTCAGTAGTGAACTGAACGATACCCTGATGCGCAACCGTAATCAGCACTGGCGCGAGCTGCTGCTGGCGTTGCCGCGCGGGCGCTATGTGGTGGCGGTCGGTGCACTGCATCTGTACGGCGAAGACAATTTGCCGCAGCGGCTGAAGGCATAAAAAAGAAGGCCAATATTGCTATCGGCCCGTCAAAGAGGAATTTGTTTATGATTTTGGTTATCGCCAGGGTGACTGGCGCCGGCCAATTTTCGCGCAAAGTTCAGATTTTCGCCAGTACTTTCACGCAAACCGAGATAAGAATTTTCGTAGCAAGGACTGAATATGACACCCGCCGTAAAACTGCTGGAAAAACAACAGGTCGCTTTTACCCTGCATCCCTACGAGCATGACAGCCATGAAACGCACTTCGGTGACGAGGCGGTGCGCAAGCTCAACCTGGATGCGCGCCAGGTGTTTAAAACCCTGCTGGTGGCGCTTAACGGTGATGGCAAAGCGCTGGCAGTGGCGGTGACGCCGGTCTCCTCACAGCTGGATTTGAAAAAAGTCGCCAAAGCGCTGGGGGCGAAGAAAGCGGACATGGCCGATCCGCAACTGGCGCAGCGCGTCACCGGCTATCTGGTGGGTGGCATCAGTCCGCTGGGGCAGAAAAAGCGGCTGCCGACGGTGATCGATCAGCAGGCCAGCGAATTCCCGACCATCTTTATTTCCGGCGGCAAGCGCGGGCTGGATATCGAACTGGCCGCGCAGGATCTGGCACGGTTGCTGGATGCCACGCTGGCTGACGTGGCGCGCCGCGATTAATCAGGCTGCTGCGCGCACAGCTGGTCGATCATCCAGCGCCCGGCCGGGCCCGGCGGATTGCGCCGCGACCAGATGACATCCACCGCGATGTGCTGCGGCCAGCCCGGCACCGGCAGCTCGCGCAAGACCTGATGACCAAACTGCTGCACCAGCCAGCGCGGCAGTACGCTCCAGCCAAACCCCTGCTCCGCCATCTCCAGCAATAAAAGATAGGTTGGGGCCGACCAGGTGCGGCCCGCCGGCAGCGGCTGGCGGGTTTCCACCCAGGTATTGAGCCGCAGCTGACGCAATTCGCCCAGCTGCGCCTCGCTCACCTGCGAACGGGCTGCCAGCGGGTGATCCTGATGCAGGAAAATCGCCATTTGCGCTTCAACCTGCAGTCGCGCCACCGCCAGATCCGGCGGCAAACGCGGCTGGGCGCGCACCACGCCAAGGTGTACGCGCCCGGCCTGCAGTAAATCCAGCACATCCTCATCTTCCGCAATCATGCATTCAAACTCGATATCCGGATAGCGTGCCTCAAAGCGCGTCAGCAGATTTTCATGGTGATCAGCCTGCCAGAAGTCGGAAATGGCCAGGCTGAGACGCGGCTCAACGCCCTGCGACAGCCGCACCGCCAGTTCATCCAGCCGCTGGCTGGCAGCAAGAATTTGCTGCACCTGCGCCAGCGCGCGCTGGCCCTGAGCGGTCAGCACCGGCTGGCGACCGCTGCGATCAAACAGCGCAAAGCCTAAGTCATCTTCGAGATTGGCCACCGCGCTACTGATGGTGGACTGACTTTTTGCCAGCGCACGCGCCGCTGCGGAAAACGAGCCGCTGGCGACGGTCTGGACAAATGCCTCAAGGGATTCTGGTGAGTACTTCATGCTGAACCATCGCTTTTATCGATAGGTAATCATTTTATCTTAGCATTGTGCAGTGAGAAAATGCGTGGCGTTACTCAAAAGGAGGTTTATATGCGTACCCGTTCACTGAAAGAACGTTTTTGTCATGCCGCAGGCTTTGAAGGGTTAGCGATCGTCACGGTTGCGCCGCTGGCCGCCTGGGTCATGGATAAACCGCTGTTTCAGATGGGCGCGCTGGCGATTATGCTGTCGACCGTCGCCATGCTGTGGAACATCATTTATAACAGCGGTTTTGACCGCCTCTGTCCGCCGCAGCGCCAGCGCGGTCTCGGCCTGCGCGCGCTGCATGCGCTCGGTTTTGAGGGCGGCTTTATCCTTATTGGCCTGCCAATTGCCGCGTGGATGTTACACATTTCGCTGCTGGACGCTTTCCTGCTGGAAGTGGCGTTCTTTCTGTTCTTTCTGCCCTACACCATGGCTTACAACTGGGCATGGGATAAGCTGCGCCAGCGCTGGGTGAGCCAGAAATCCTGCCGCGCCTGAAAAACTGCGGGCGGCTGAAGTGCCGCCCGTTTTGTCACTCGTGCGCCGCGCGCGGCCAGATCCACGCCAGGATCATCTGCGGATAGCTGCGCTTCTTTTGCTTCTCCAGCGCTTTGTCGCGCTCCTCAACCTGCTGCGGTGTCAGGTGCACAATCTGCGGTGGCGCATAATCGGCGACGCGCAGCGGTGAGTGCTGACTGACATAGCTGCGCAGCACCTCGGCATCACGCAGGCCGCTGTTGCGGAAACCAGCATGGCCATCAATCACCGGATAGCCGTCGCCGCCGCTGGCGTTAAAGCTGTTAGTGGCCATGCGATAGGTTTTATCCAGCTGCAGCGGCTCGCCATTGATTTTCACTGCGCTGACGCTTTTGCCATCGGCCACCAGACTGATGTTGCTGAACTGCGCGAAACCGCCGGAATCGGCTTTGATATTCGCCACCGTCGCCAGGTAGTTCAGCAGCTCTTTGCCCGTCAGCGTCACGGACACCACCTGATTGCCAAACGGCTGGATCTGCAACAGATCGCGCCAGCTGATCTCGCCCTGCGCCAGCGAGGTGCGAATACCGCCGCCGCTGATAACAGCAAAATCGGCCTGAGTAGCCGCCATCTGCGCGCGCAGAATCAGCTGAGCCAGCGGCATTTGTTCAAAGCGCACCTTGCTGCGGTCGCCATCAAACACGCTGTCGCTGCTGCCCACCTTAACCGCCAGCTGCTTGCCGGCACGCAGCTGATACGGCGTCAGCAGCTTCATCATTGCGCCGTTCTGCGCTATCGCTTCCTGATACGGCAGCCAGGTTTCGCTACCATCAAGGTTCTTCACCTTGTGCTTAAGGTTGACCGGAATCAGCTGATAGTTATCCAGCGTCAGCTCACCGTTGCGGAAGGTGAAATCGCCGCGACCGACAAATTTTCCCCACTCTTTCGCCTGCACGATCCACACGCCGTTCTGGCGATCCGGTTGGCACGGCTGTCCGGGCTGATAATCCGCCACGCTGACGTTCTCTTTTGCCATGCACACCGCATCGTGCGAATGACCGCCGACGATCACGTTAACCGTGCCCGGCGGCAGGCTGCGCGCCAGTTCCACATCGCCCGGTGCGTTGCTGCCATGCTGCCCGTCGTCGTAGTGGCCCATGTGCGTCAGCGCGATAATTACATCCGGCTTGTCGCTGGCGCGCAGTTCCGCCACCGCTTTTTCCGTCTCTTTCACCGGATCGCGAATCTCTATCTGCGCCACGTTCTGCGGATTGGCGATGCGCAGCGTATCAGTGGTGGTCAGGCCGATCACCGCAATTTTCAGCCCCATACGATTGAATATCGCCCACGGCCTAAACAGGCGCTTATCGCTGCCTTTGGCATAAATGTTGGCGGCAAGAAAAGGAAACTTCGCCCATTTCTGCTGCTTTTGCAGCACGCTGAGCGGTTTGTCGAACTCGTGGTTACCGAGCGCCATCGCGTCATAGCCGATGAGGTTCATGCCGCGAATGTCCGGCTCGGCGTTCAGCACATCCGATTCCGGCACGCCAGTATTGACGTCGCCCGCCGACAGAATCAGCGCGCCGCCGCCTTTGGCCTGTACATCATACCGCTGCTGATCCATTAGCGTTTTCTGCGCGGCCAGACCATATTCACCCTGCGCGTTGGCCCAGAAGTGGCCGTGATGATCGTTGGTGTGCAAAATGCTGAAGCGATAGCTGCGGTCCGGCTGCCACGCCTGTGCCAGTAGCGGCAACAGCAGCATAATCAGCGCCAGCCAGCGCCCTCTGTGCGGTGATAACAACAAAGCCGATCTCCTTATTCTGCGTTTTTTACCGGGCGGTGCGCCTGATGTGCTTTTTCGCCCTTCTGTGTCGCACAGTTCGCCCTTTAACTCAAGGCCAAAGGCGAATACAGTCATGCATGACGTAACAATCTGATAACGAAATTCCCACCCCCTTCAGGATCTTTATGGCAAGTGAACAGACGTTAACCCCGACGCGGCGCACCGGGCGTACCGCTTTTGGCATTCTTGGTGCCATCAGTCTCGCGCATCTGCTGAACGATATGCTGCAATCGCTGTTACTGGCGATCTATCCGCTGCTGCAGAAAGATTTCAGCCTCAGCTTTGTGCAAATTGGTTTGATTACGCTGACGTATCAGGTTACGGCCTCATTATTACAACCGCTGATTGGCTATTACACCGACAAATATCCGAAACCCTGGTCACTGCCGGTCGGGATGGGGTTTACCCTGTTCGGTCTGGTGCTGCTGACCTTTGCCAGCACTTATCCGCAGGTGCTGCTGGCCGCAGCGCTGGTTGGCTGCGGCTCATCGGTGTTTCATCCGGAATCGTCGCGCGTGGCGCGTATGGCCTCCGGCGGCCGCCACGGGCTGGCTCAGTCGCTGTTTCAGGTCGGTGGTAACTTTGGCAGCGCACTCGGGCCGCTGCTGGCCGCCATTATCGTCGCGCCCTATGGCAAAGGCCATCTCAGCTGGTTCATGCTGGCCGCGCTGCTCGGCATCATTGTGCTGCTGCAGGTGAGCCGCTGGTACAGCCACCAGCAGCGCGCCACGCAGGCCAGCGCTGCCAGCAGGCCGCGTAACCCCCTGCCGCGCAATAAAGTGGCGCTGGCCATCGGTATTCTGCTGCTGCTGATATTCTCCAAGTACTTTTATCTCACCAGCCTGAGCAGCTATTACACCTTCTATCTGATGCACAAATTCGGGCTGTCCGTGCAGGCCTCGCAGTTCCATCTGTTTGCCTTTCTCGGCGCGGTCGCCGCCGGCACCATTATCGGTGGGCCGATAGGCGATAAAATCGGACGGAAATATGTCATCTGGGGATCGATTCTCGGCGTGGCGCCGTTTACCCTGCTGTTACCGCACGCCAGCCTGATGTGGACCAGCGTGCTGAGCGTAATTATTGGCCTGATCCTGGCCTCGGCGTTTTCCGCCATTCTGGTCTATGCCCAGGAGCTGCTGCCCGGGCGTATCGGCATGGTTTCCGGGCTGTTTTTCGGTTTTGCTTTTGGCATGGGCGGCCTCGGCGCGGCGGTGCTGGGCGTAGTAGCCGACCACACCAGTATCGAATGGGTGTATCAAATCTGCGCCTGGCTGCCACTTATTGGCCTGTTGACCGCTTTCTTACCTGATCAGCAGCAGCGCTGAGCCCTTTCGGGGGGCAACTATTTTTCTCTGCCCCCCTCCATTCTGCATAAATCCTGCCGATATGCTGAGATAACTGAGGAAAATAGCGCTTCGGCTGCGTTTTTGTCTCATTTTTTCAATTTTTTCGTCTTTCACCGCTCAAATGTTTAAACGCGGCGAACGATTGTGCATTACACTAGGTTGTTACAAGCGGATACATTTGCACACAAGGAGACAGGCATGCATCACACTACCCCGTTGATCACCACCATTGTCGGAGGTCTGGTCCTCGCATTTCTCCTTGGTATGCTGGCGAATCGCCTGCGCATCTCGCCGCTGGTCGGCTATCTGCTGGCCGGCGTGCTGGCGGGTCCTTTTACCCCGGGCTTCGTCGCGGATACCAATCTGGCCCCCGAACTGGCTGAACTCGGCGTCATTCTGCTGATGTTCGGCGTCGGTCTGCACTTCTCGCTTAAGGATTTGATGTCGGTAAAGTCGATCGCCATTCCCGGTGCCATCGCGCAGATCGCGGTCGCCACGCTGCTGGGAATGGGTCTGTCATGGGCGATGGGCTGGTCATGGATGACCGGCCTGGTGTTTGGCCTGTGTCTCTCTACCGCCAGTACCGTGGTGCTGCTGCGTGCGCTGGAAGAGCGTCAACTGATTGATAGCCAGCGCGGGCAAATCGCCATCGGCTGGCTGATTGTCGAAGACCTGGTAATGGTGCTGACGCTGGTGCTGCTGCCGGCCATTGCCGGCATGCTGGAGCAGGGAAATGCCAGCCCGACGCTGCTGGCGTGGGACCTGTTACTGACCATCGGCAAAGTCGCTGCCTTTATGGTGCTGATGATGGTGGTCGGCCGCCGCGTGGTGCCGTGGATTCTGGCCAAAAGCGCCGCCACCGGTTCACGCGAGCTGTTTACGCTGTCGGTACTGGCGCTGGCGCTGGGTATCGCGTTTGGCGCGGTGGAATTCTTTGATGTTTCCTTTGCCCTCGGCGCCTTTTTTGCCGGCATGGTGCTGAATGAATCAGAGCTCAGCCACCGGGCAGCACACGACACGCTGCCGCTGCGCGATGCGTTTGCCGTGCTGTTTTTTGTCTCGGTCGGCATGCTGTTCGACCCGATGATCCTGCTGGAGCAGCCGCTGGCGGTGCTCGGTGCGCTGGCCATTATCGTGCTGGGCAAATCGATTGCCGCCTGGCTGCTGGTCACGCTGCTCGGCCACTCGCGGCGCACCGCGCTGACCATCTCCGTCAGCCTGGCGCAGATTGGCGAATTCGCTTTTATCCTCGCCGGACTGGGGATTTCGCTCGGCATGCTGAGCGACGAAGGCCGCAACCTGGTGCTGGCGGCGGCGATCCTCTCCATCATGCTTAACCCGATTCTGTTTACCGTGCTGGAGCGTTATCTCGACAAAACCGAGACCATGGAAGAGCAGACGCTGGAAGAGGCAATTGAAGAAGAGAAGCAGATTCCGGTGGATATCTGCAATCATGCGGTGATTGTGGGTTATGGCCGCGTCGGCAGCCTGCTGGGACAGCAGCTGATGGAAGCTGATGTGCCGCTGGTGGTGGTGGAGAATTCGCGCCCGCGCGTCGAAGCGCTGCGCGAACAGGGCATCAAAGCCGTGCTGGGCAACGCGGCGCGAGTCGATACCATGGATTTAGCGCGTCTTGACTGCGCGCGCTGGCTGCTGCTGACCATCCCCAACGGCTATGAAGCCGGGGAAATTGTTACCGCCGCGCGCGAAAAGCGGGCAGATATTGAGATTATCGCCCGGGCGCATTACGACGACGAAGTGGCCTATATCATGGAGCGTGGCGCCAATCGCGTGGTGATGGGCGAGCGGGAGATTGCCAACAGTATGTTGCATGTATTGCAGGAAGAGATCGCGCAAAACCCGATTGTGCGCGAGTGCCCGATTTAAGACGTTATTAATTTGCCAGGTCGCCATGAATGGCGCCCCTACCATAAGGTGCGCCGCCATGGAGACCCAACGTAGGGTGCGCATTCATGCGCACCGTTTCACACAGCGCAGATATCCATCACGCATTCATGCGCACCGTTTCGCAAAGCGCAGATATCCATGACGGATAGCTGGTCAACCCGCCGTTATTACCTGTCCCAGTAAGACTCTTCTAAACTGTCTTCCCGCTCCGGCAGCCCGCGCGTCAAACGCGGTGAGTGCTGGTTCAGCACCTGATAACTGACGCGGTTGGCATATTTACACACCTGCGCCAGCGACGAGTAGGTCAGGTATTCGCGGGCGTGTTTGCTGGAGTTTGGCACTTTCTGACGATGGAAATTGTTGGCGGTAATATCGTGCAGCAGCGCCGCCAGCGCGCCATCACCGGCACCGTTGGTGTTCATGATCTTCTCCGGACCACCCATGTAAGGCGCAATGTGCGAGAAGATCCGCAGCGGTTGCTGGCAATCCTGATGGCGCATGGCGCGGCTGAACTCAAACTGGTTGAACTCGGCAATCGCCCCCGGCAACAGCGGATGATTGGTTTTGCGCTTAAACGCCTCTTCGGTGAACCCGGCCATATACAGCCCGGTCGGTCCGGCGGTGCACAGCACCAGATCGACCCAGTCGAGCGCCATGTTAGAGGCCAGCAGCGGATCCGCTTCGCCGGTCAGCGCGAACGCTTCCTCTTCATTCATCGCCACAATCGAGACGTGTTCGCGCAGGAAATCGCGCCAGAACTGCGGGTTATCCTGAATCACATATTTGGTACCGAGCGTCAGCACCACCGGTACATTGTGCTTTTTGGCGAACTCGATGGCCCGCAGCGTCGCTTCCGGCATCGGTTCGCCCGGCTGACAGCGCACCAGGTAGGATGTCAGCACCAGTGCAGACGCACCGGCAATCACCTCTTCCGGAATACTGGCAGCCTGCAGCTGGTTCATCAGGCCAGGGCTGATAGCAAAAGTGCGCTCGCCCTGCTCGCCGATCAGAGTAAAGCAGCGGCCAATGGCGCCATCGACGCCCTGCAGGAAGTTAAGGTCCATGCGGCTGGAGGTGTTGCACAGGTAGCGATAGGCGTAACCGCCAATCTGGATGTTGTTACACATCACGCCGAGCAGCACCGAACGGTCATCGGCCAGCACCGAGTAGTTGTGCAGCGTATTACCGATGGTGCCGCCGGCAAACTGGTGGCTGATCAGCTGCTCGCGCATCAGCTCGTTATACAGCGCTTCGGCGGTCGCATCGTCGATGACCAGCGAATGACCGGCGCTCAGGCCATAGCGCTGCAGGAAGTCGTCATCGACTTTGGCTTCGATATCCACCAGCGTCTGGTCGATACCCACCACCCAGCTGCCCTCTTCCTGCTCCTGCTGGGAAGCCTGCAGCAGCGGATCGCGCGCGTTGACGGGGAAATAGTGTTTGGATTTGCGTTTGCCGGGAAATTTCATGAAAGCTGCCGTCAGGGAAAATCAGGCAGAGAATGATATCACATTCTCTGCCGCACCCTTAGCGGCGCGCTTGTACCAGCTGCACCATCATCTCGATGTGCTCATCATCCGCATTAAGCGCCGGAATGTATTCAAATTTCTCGCCGCCAGCGTGCAGGAAGATTTCGCAGTTTTCGCCGCTGATCTCCTCCAGCGTCTCGAGGCAGTCCGCCGCAAAGCCCGGACTCATCACCTGCACATGTTTGATCCCTTTAGCCGGCAGGCTTTTCATGGTCTCATCCGTGTACGGCATCAGCCATGGCTCGCGGCCAAAGCGCGACTGGAAGGTCATCATGATTTTATGCGGCGCAATGCCGAGCGCGGCGGCCAGGGCGTCGGTGGTGTCTTTGCAGCGCAGCGGGTAGTCGTCGCCTTCATTGGCGAAGCGCTGCGGAATGCCGTGGTAAGAGAGCACCAGCAGATCCGGCTCGCCGTGTTGGGCAAACGAGCGCTCCACCGAGGCCTTCAGCGCGGCGATATAGGCCGGATGTTCGGCGTAATCGCGGATAAACGCCACTTCCGGCAGGGAACGCAGCGGTTTAAAGCTGGCCGCCAGGCCATCCCACACTGCCGCCACCGTGGAGCAGGAGAACTGCGGATAGAGCGGCAGCACGATGAATTTGGTGACACCCTGCGCCAGCAGACGCTCAACCGCACCGTTGAGGCTCGGCTGGCCGTAACTCATGCCCAACTCTACTGGCATATCCAGCCGCTGCGCCAGCGCGGCACGCTGCCGCTTGCTGAACACCATCAGCGGGGAACCTTCGTCCATCCACACCGATGCGTACAGCTTCGAAACACGCGGCGAGCGGAATGGCAGAATGATGAAATTGAGAATCGGCCACCACAGCCAGCGCGGCGTATCCACCACGCGCGGATCGCCGAGGAACTGTTTCAGATAGCGTTTCACCGCCGCGGTGGTCGGTGCGTCTGGTGTACCTAAGTTAACCAGTAAAACCCCAGGCTTATCTTGCCTCATTGTATTTCCTTGATGTCGCAGACAATGGTTCTGAATCGGGGGAAATTGTAGCGGAAAAAGCGGAGGGGGAAAGCAATTGCTGCAAAAGGGCCGGACAACCGGCCCTGGTCACCACTTAGCCGAGGATATCGGCCAGCTGTGCACTCACTTCGGTCACCTGGCGGGTGCCGTCGATTTTGTGGTATTCGGTGTTACCGGCTTCGGCTTCTTTGCTGTAGTAAGCAATCAGCGGCGCGGTCAGCTGATGGTATTCCACCAGACGCTTACGCACGGTCTCTTCCTGGTCGTCTTTACGCGTGGTCAGCTCTTCGCCGGTCACGTCATCTTTACCTTCCACTTTTGGCGGATTGTATTTGATGTGGTAAACGCGGCCTGACGGCGCATGCACGCGGCGGCCGACAATGCGATCGACAATCAGTTCGTCCGGTACGGCGAACTCGAGCACGTAATCCACCTTGATGCCCGCCTCTTTCATGGCGTCAGCCTGCGGAATGGTGCGTGGGAAACCATCGAGCAGGAAGCCGTTTTTGCAGTCTTCCTGCGCGATACGCTCTTTAACCAGCGCAATCACCAGCTCGTCCGTTACCAGTTTACCGGCATCCATGATGGCTTTCGCCTGCTGGCCCAATTCGGTGCCGGCTTTAACAGCCGCAC
Organism: Pantoea sp. Morm; assembly: GCF_016643525.1. NCBI lineage: Bacteria > Pseudomonadati > Pseudomonadota > Gammaproteobacteria > Enterobacterales > Erwiniaceae > Pantoea > Pantoea sp. Morm. The sequence goes on from NZ_VOQX01000021.1 coordinate 33,150, forward strand.
GCAACATGTCGCCCGTGGAGATCTGCGGAATACCGTATTTCTCCATGATGAATTGAGCCTGAGTGCCCTTACCTGCGCCCGGTGCCCCGAGCAGAATAATACGCATTGCGTAATTCCCCTTGCGAATCGCATTGATCAATCTGAGAAGGCCAAGAACATACCATTATGACCCGCACACCACAAGGCAACGGGCCCCCGGGCGCTGAAAGGCTTACTTTGACCTGCTTTAGCGCGGTGCGCCAGTAGCAGGCGTATTTTTAAGAATTTCGGCTGTCTCTGAGCACCTCGCGCAGCCGTTTTTTTAGCGCAGCGGTGACGTTCTGCGGCTTATTGCCGTTGCCGCGTACGCTGACCGGCAAAAACAGGCGATGCGGCGCGGGCAGCAGCTGCATATCCGCGGGCAACGCGGGCAGCGCACTGCCGGGCGGCAAGGGCAGCAGCGCAAACGGCAGGCCGGGCTGGTGAATCGACTGCAGCGTGAAGGGCGTATCCAGCGTCAGGCTATCGACACTGGCAACGTTGAAGGGTTGCCAGTCGTCCTGCGCCATGCACTCCAGCGCGTGTTCCGGCGCGTCACCCAGTGCCAGTCCCTGTTCGAACAGCCGCAGTTCGCTGCGCACCAGCGTACTAAAATCATGGGTACGCAGCGCAATCAGCACCAGATCGTCGCTCAGCATCGCATGCTGATTCAGCTGGGTGACAAACAGTCGTGCCTCGCTGATGAGTCGTTTATGCAACACGCTGGCGAAGGAGCCGGACGCGTGCGTCACGCCCTGGCTCTGGCAGGCGTTCAGATTGCGCACCCGGCCCTGCTGCATATCGACGTGATCGACCAGCGCGATATTGCCCGCCATCATCGGCAGGGCTGGCAGCACGCTGAGTTCGCTGACCGGATATTGCGCGGCGTAGCGCGTCTGATTGCGCGCCTGCTCCTGGCGCAGAAACAGTTGCGAGAGCAGCACGCGCGCGATGTGCAGTGAGGGGGCAAAAAACAGATCGTAATTTTCCAGCCGATAGTGACGGGACAGCAAGCCGCGCAGCCGATCGCGCGCCGCCGCCCTGGCAGTAGCCTGTTGTGAAGTCATCACGTGACATTTCTCTGTATTATTCTGCTGTGTGAAGCTGGCGCTGGCAGCGGACATCGTCGCTGCTGTACACAGCGAAGCCGGTCCGTCAACCCGCCAGATTAAGCAGGAAAGGTTAGGTTAATGCGGCTGGACATTAAAATGATATAAACTGACAATCCCTGTTAGGTTTTTACACAGGGGATGAGTATGACCGCGCTTCCGTCGTTACGTGCACTGCACTATTTTCATCAGGCGGCGCTGCATTGCAGCTTTAGCGTCGCGGCCGAATGTCTCCATGTCACCCACAGCGCCATCAGCCATCAGATTCGCCAGCTGGAGAGCTGGATGGGCAAGCCCCTGTTCATCCGCACTAACGGGCGCGTGCGCTTAACCTCTCACGGCGAACGTCTGCTGGTGAGCTGCCAGAAAGCCTTTAGCGAACTTTCTACCACCTGCGTAAGTATTCGCACCGGGATGCGCAATCATCTGAGCGTCGCCTGTACCCCAAGTTTTTTATCCCAGTGGCTGATTCCGCGCATCAGCAGCTTTTACCAGCGCTATCCCGATATTGAAGTGCAATTTCAGCCGCAGGGCGAGATTGCTCAGCTGCGCAGCGAACACACCGATGTGCTGATCCTCAGTTATGAACAGGCGCCGGACGACGACATAGATGCCTCGCTCATCAGCGATGATTACGTCGGCCCGCTGTGCGCCCCACAGTACGCGGCGCGTTTTCACAGCGAGCAGGATCTGGCGTCGCTGCCGCTTTTGCACGCCGATACCCGCCTGCAGGCCTGGGCCGAATGGGCGAAGATCAGCGGCGTGCGCGGTAATTTTTGGCTGGGCAAACATTTCGATAATCTGACGCTGGCGATTCAGGCCGCGAGAAACGGACTGGGCGTGATTGTGGCACCGCGCCTGCTGGTGCGTCAGGAGCTGAACGACGGCACGCTGATTGCGCCGCTGGGGTTTGTGCGCGCCGACCGTGCCACCTGGATGATGACCAAGCGGTCACGCCAGCACGATGCGGAGATTACGTTGTTCCGGGATTGGCTGCGGGATGAAGCGCTGAAGTAAGCAAGGGCGGCATAAATAAAAAAAGGTCGTCATTAATGACGACCCTACGAATATGTGATTTTTTTAGGTCGTCATTAATGACGACCCTACAGAGAGTGGACAGTTGTCGAATCGGTGCCAGGTAACCTGTAGGGTCGGCATTCATGCCGACCGTTCCGATTACCGCACCGCGTTACGCCGTCAGCAACTGATTCATGCGGCGGATAAACTGGTTAGGATCGTCCAGCGTGCCGCGCTCGGCCAGCAGCGCCTGATCCAGCAGCAGTTCAACCCACTCCGCAAAGCGCGCTTCATCCTGGGTATCAGCCACGCGTTTCACCAGCGTATGCTCCGGATTGATCTCAAAGATGTACTTCACTTCCGGCACGTCCTGACCGGCTGCGGCGAACAGCTTCGCCATCTGCGTGGTCATTTCGTTGGCGTCGGTGGTGACAATCGCTGGCGTGTCGGTGAGGCGATGGGTCAGGCGCACCTCTTTGACACGCTCGCCCAGCAGGGTTTTCACGCGATCGACGAACGGCTCCAGCGCTTTTTCCGCTTCCTTCTGCGCTTCCGTCTCTTCGTCCGCCAGCTTGCTCAGCGACTCATCCGCTTTGCTCACCGACTGGAACGCTTTGCCATCGAACTCCGTCAGGTAGCTCATCATCCACTCGTCGATACGATCGGAGAGCAGCAGGACCTCGATGCCTTTCTTACGGAACAGTTCCAGATGCGGGCTGCTCTTCGCGGCGGCATAGCTGTCGGCAGTGATGTAGTAAATCTTCTCCTGCCCTTCAACCATGCGGCTAACGTAATCGTCCAGCGAAACGGTCTGCGCCGCACCTTCGCTCTGGGTGGTGGCGAAACGCAGCAGTTTAGCAATCGCCTCCTGGTTGGCATGATCTTCCGCCGGGCCCTCTTTCAGCACCAGACCGAACTCTTTCCAGAACTGCTGATATTTCTCTGCGTCGTCTTTGGCCAGTTTTTCCAGCATCTGCAGGCTGCGTTTGGTCAGCGCGGCGCGCAGGCTCTGCGTGACGCGGCTGTCCTGCAGGATCTCACGGGAAACGTTGAGCGGCAGATCGCTGGAATCAATCAGGCCACGCACAAAGCGCAGGTAGTTCGGCATGAACTGTTCCGCGTCATCCATGATAAAGACGCGCTGCACGTACAGTTTCAGACCGTGCTTGCTGTCGCGGTTCCACATGTCGAACGGCGCACGCGACGGGATGTACAGCAGGCTGGTGTACTCCTGCTTACCTTCGACGCGGTTGTGGCTCCAGATGACCGGGTCGCTGAAATCATGGGCGATGTGTTTGTAGAACTCGTTGTACTCTTCGTCGCTGATTTCGCCTTTGTTGCGCGTCCACAGCGCCTGGGCTTTGTTGATCTTCTCCCAGGTGACGGTGTCGTTCTCTTCGTCTTTGGTCTCGATCTCCACCGGCAACGCGATGTGATCGGAATATTTGCTGATCACGTTGCGCACGCGCCACGCGTCGAGGAAGTCATCTTCGCCTTCACGGAAGTGCAGCGTAATTTCGGTGCCGCGATCGGCTTTCTCAATCTCCGCCAGCGTATATTCGCCTTCGCCGGCGGATTCCCAGAACACGCCTTCGTCGGCTTTGGCGCCTGCGGCACGGGTGCGTACCGTCACTTTATCAGCGACGATAAACGCCGAGTAGAAACCGACACCGAACTGGCCGATCAGCTGGCTGTCTTTTGCCTGATCGGAACCCATCGATTCCAGAAACGCTTTGGTACCGGATTTCGCGATGGTACCGAGGTTTTCAATCACCTCATCACGGCGCATACCGATGCCGTTATCGCTCAGCGTCAGCGTGCGTTTTTCCTTGTCGACCGAGATACGCACGCGCAGGTCGCCATCGCCTTCATACAGATCCGGCGTCGACAGTGCGCGGAAGCGCAGCTTGTCAGCCGCATCGGAGGCGTTGGAGATAAGTTCACGCAGGAAAATCTCTTTGTTTGAATAGAGGGAATGGATCATCAGGTGCAGAAGTTGTTTTACCTCTGACTGGAAGCCACGCGTCTCTTGTCCTTTCATGGTCATTGCTACCTCAACAGAATCGGGGTTGATCAATTGTTGAGAGTGAAATGGGGATGGTGGGAAGAATTTCAAGCCGGTATCGCAGCAGGATACCGGCAAGTGGTCAGAATTTAATCTTGTGCCGTCCGGCAAGCGAGTGTGACAGCGTTGTGCCGTCGACCATTTCCAGTTCACCGCCGACCGGAACCCCGTGCGCAATGCGGCTGGCGTCAACGCCATACTGGCCGCACAGCTCGGCGATATAGTTAGCCGTGGCTTCGCCTTCCACCGTGGGATTGGTGGCGAGGATCACCTCCTGCAGCGTCTCACGTTCAAGGCGCTGCTCCAGCCGATCCAGGCCAATGTCCTGCGGGCCGATGCCGTCCAGCGGCGACAGATGGCCCATCAGCACAAAGTAGCGACCGCCAAACTGGCCGGTCTGCTCGATGGCGTGGATATCCGCCGGGCTCTCCACCACGCAAATCTGGCCGTTTTGCTGACGGCGGGGATTGGCGCAGATGGTGCAGATCTCCTGCTCGGTGAAGGTGCGGCAGTCGGAACAGTGGCCGATCTCTGCCATGGCGCGGGTCAGCGCCTGCGCCAGACGCATGCCACCGCTGCGATCGCGCTGCAACAGATGAAACGCCATGCGCTGCGCCGATTTCGGGCCCACACCCGGTAAACAGCGCAGCGACTCCATCAAAGCTTCAAGCAGTGGACTGGTTTGCATCAGAACGGCATCTTGAAGCCAGGCGGCAGCTGCATACCGGCAGAGACGGACGCCATCTTCTCTTTCTGCGTTTCATCAATACGGCGCGCCGCATCGTTGAACGCCGCAGCGATCAGATCTTCCAGCATCTCTTTGTCATCTTCCAGCAGGCTGGGATCGACTTCCACGCGGCGGCAGTTGTGCGCACCGTTGATGGTCACTTTGACCAGGCCAGCCCCTGATTCGCCGGTGACTTCCAGTGCGGCGATCTCTTCCTGAACTTTGGCCATTTTATCCTGCATCTGCTGGGCCTGTTTCATCAGGTTGCCCAATCCGCCTTTACCAAACATAGTTTTCTCTCTCTGCTGGGGCTGCGCGCAACGCTGCGCGACAGCGTGATCATACGGGTCGGATACTCTCTTCATCCAGGTCCGCATCAAAGAAGCGACGCAGCGTCTGAATGTGGGTATCGCTTTCGATCGACTGACGCGCCTGCGCCAGTTTCTCTTCATAAATGGCCTGACGCCACTCCAGCGGCGTCAATACCGCCGGATTATCGTCTTCCACGATGGTCAGTTCAACCGGCTGGCCGGCCGCCTGGCTCAGCGCCTCCTGAATCGCCTGGCGCGCCGGGGCAGAGTTGAGATGACGCTGGCTGCTGCGCAAATGCAGCGTCACGCCCTGCTCATTCACCTCTTTCCACGCGTTCAGCGCGACCTGCTGGACCAGCTTCGGCAGCGTCAGCGTGGCGATTTCCGCCGCCCAGGCGTCGCGCTGCAGCGCCTCTTCCGCCAGTTTGAGCGCCAGCTCTGGCGTTTTCTCATGCTCCAGCGCAGAACGCAAGGCTTTTGGCGTCGCCACCGGCTCCGGCTTGATCTCCTCCTGCTGCTGGGCTTTCCAGCGATACGCTTCCGGTTTCGCCGGCGCTTTTACCGCCGGCTCAGACGCACGCTGTTGCACGCGCTCGGTGACGCTTGCCAGACGTTCCAGCGCCGGGTTTGCCGGCCGCGCGGAACGCGCTGCCGGCTCACTCTTTTTTGCTTTGCCGGCTCCCTGACGCAGCAGCTGCGTCCGCGCCTGTAACAGCTGACTGGTGGCGTCGGGCAAGTTATCCGGGGCCGGTGCCATATCGGGATAATCATCGGCCGGCGGTGGCGACTCATCCATCGGCGGTGCCATCTGCGGCTGCGCGGCCACAGCGGGTGCGGCTTTAGTCTGAGGCGCTGGCGCGGCAACGGCCGGTGCGGCCTGCGGCGTCAGCGACGGGCGCGCCACCGGTTCAGCGATGGTGGCCTGCGGATGAAACGCCAGTGCACGCAGCAGCGTCATTTCCACGCCGAGCCGGCGATCCGGCGCCAGCGGCAAATCTTTGCGCCCCATCAGCAGCGTCTGATAATAGAGCTGAACGTCAGCAGGCGGCAGCACGCGCGCCAGTTCGCGCAGGCGCTGCGCCTGGCTGGCATCATCTTCGCCAAGCGAGCTGGGCAGCAGCTGGACCATCGCGATACGGTGCAGCAGACGCAGCATCTCCACCAGCAGCGCCTCCCACTCTACGCCGCGCGATGCGGCCTGATTCAGCAGCGCCATCACCTGTTCGCCGTTGCCTTCCACCAGCGCTTCAATTAGCGCCAGCGGCTGTTCATCATCCAGCGTGCCCAGCATTTGCGCCACGCTGTCGCGCGTGACGCTGCCCTGCCCCATGGCTATCGCCTGATCGGTGAGGCTGAGCGCATCGCGCATACTGCCGTCGGCGGCGCGCGCCAGCAGATGCAACGCGCGCGGCTCGGCGTCAATCTGCTCCTGCTGCAGCACGTGCGCCAGCTGCTGCTGAATCTGTTCGACGTCGAGGGCTTTCAGATGGAACTGCAGGCAGCGCGACAGAATGGTTACCGGCAGCTTCTGCGGATCGGTGGTCGCCAGCAGGAATTTCACGTGCGACGGTGGCTCTTCCAGCGTTTTCAGCAGCGCATTAAAGCTGTGGCGCGACAGCATGTGCACTTCATCGATCAGATAGACCTTAAAGCGCCCGCGCGCGGGTGCATACTGGACGTTATCCAGCAGGTCGCGCGTGTCTTCCACTTTGGTGCGCGAGGCGGCATCGATTTCGATCAGATCGACAAAGCGCCCCTGTTCAATCTCGCGACAGTTATCGCACTGTCCACAGGGCGTGGCCGTGATACCGGTTTCGCAGTTGAGGCCTTTGGCCAGCAGACGCGCAATCGAGGTTTTCCCCACGCCGCGCGTGCCGGAAAACAGATAGGCATGATGGATGCGTCCCAGTGACAACCCGTTGGCCAGCGCCGTCAGCACATGTTCCTGACCGACTACGTCGGCGAAAGCCTGGGGACGCCATTTTCGCGCAAGTACCTGATAGCTCATGTGGATTCAATCACTGGAGTTGTTTAACCTGGCACAGCAGCACGCTCAGTTGCGCCGATTCTGCCGTGGGACTTAGGGGAAAAATGCGGTGACGCAAACCCTGTTTATTTTGACAGGAGTGTAACAGCCACAGCCGGATATGCCTATACCCGTGATACGTTGCGCGCTGCGCTTCAGGGCGGAATACGCCTGTCAGGGAGTGCGAAGAGAGGCGCCGCCGGGCATCAAGGCGGGCGGCGCGATGGCCTTAGTGGCCGGGGAAGTTGACCAGGCTGTAGCAGTCGATACCCAGCGCGTTCAGGCGCGCTTCGCCGCTTAAATCAAACAGGTTGATCACGAACGCGGCATCTTTAACTTCACCGCCCGCACGACGAATCAGTTTCACCGTGGCTTCAAGGGTGCCGCCGGTAGCCAGCAGATCGTCCACCACCAGCACCACATCGCCGGGTTTGATGGCGTCTTTGTGCAGTTCCAGCGCGTCTGAACCGTACTCCAGTTCATAGCTTTCGCTGAAAGTTTCACGCGGCAGTTTACCCGGTTTGCGCACCGGCACAAATCCCACGCCCAGACCCAGCGCAACCGGCGCCCCGAACAGGAAGCCACGCGCTTCGGTGCCCACCACTTTGGTGATGCCTTTATTACGATAACGCTCAACCAGAATGGCGATCGCTGCGGCATACGCCTGCGGATCTTCCATCAGACTGGTGACGTCACGGAACAGGATGCCCGGCTTCGGATAGTCAGGAATGCTTTTGATGCTGTTTTTGATCAGTTCAAGCTGCTGCGCAGTTGCGGTCATAAAGGTTACGCCTGGAAAAATATCTAAAACGCGCAGCTTCCACAGCGCCAATACCCGGAAACCGGGTTAAGCGAAGTCGTTTCTCAAAGGGAAGCCACGCACGAAGATGCCCAAATCTAAGCAAACAGCCGGCTAAATGCAACCCTGATGCTACGGTTCGTGCGGGTTCGCACTTTCTGCTACAACCGGGATGCGCCACAGCATGAGCAGCAGCAGCGCCAGCATCACACCGAGCAGGATGCGCAGCCACAGCAGCTTCACCAGCCAGATTGAAAGCGCAAAGGTGATGACAATCAGCAACATGGCGCGGCTTTTGGCACCGGGCGGCATGGCGCGATGCTGCTGCCAGTGACGCAGATAGCGGCCAAACGGCGAGCGCCACAGCAGCCAGTGGTGAAAGCGTGGCGACGAGCGGGCAAAACACCAGGCGGCCAGCAACACGAATGGCGTGGTCGGTAGTAAAGGTAATACAATGCCCAGCGTGCCCAGCACAATCGCCAGCCAGCCAAGGCTTAACAGTAAAATGCGCTGCATGCCAGATGCCTGAAAAATGTCACAACAGCGCTACGTTAACACAGACGGAATCGAAGTGATGCCTCAACTGCCCGCCCAACAGCGTCTGCACGCAATGATTGACACGTTGCGCCAGCAGATTGCGCAGCAGCCGGACGGTAGCTGCCGTCAGCCGCGCTTTGACGCGCAGCTGTTTCGCTGCAAAGGCACGCGGCTGGCTGACTATCTGCAAGAGCTGCAGCACAATGCGGCGCAGCTCGCGGCGTCCGACAGTGATGCGTCGCGCCGCCAGTGGCTGGCGCAGAAGGTGCTGGACCAGATTGCCGCGCTGCAGCGCGAGTGCAGTAGCCAGCAACTGCGCGTGGTGCGTGAACGGCCGCGGCGCGATCCGCTGCAGCCGAAGCGTGATGAGTACCGCGGCTACGAAACGCGACTGCTGGCCATGCTGCAGCAGCGCGAACAGCACCTGGCGCGCGCTGAAACGCTGAGCGTGCAGCAGCAGCTGATGCGCGAGGTGGAGATTCTGCAGGAGCGGCTGGCGCGCTGCCGCGCCGCGCTGCATAAACTGGAGATCGCGGCGCAGCCGTAAGCCGTTCGCTTTCCTCTATACTGGAAACAGCGCTGACGGGAGGAGAAGCATGACCCTTATCATCTGGATTATTATTGGCCTGGCTGCCGGCTGGCTGAAGCGGAGGGTGTTTCCCGGCCGTCCCGGCGGACTGGTGCCGACGCTGGTGCTGGCGGTGATCGGCGCGCTGATTGGCGGCTACATCGCCACGTATTTCACCACGGGCGACCTCGGTACGCTGCATCCGACGGGCTTTGCCGTGGCGCTGGCGGGTGCCCTGCTGATGCTGCTGGTCGCCGCTAAACTACGTATTTAGGAGACACTATGACGCTGGATACCGCGCCGGACGACATCAAGCTGGCGGTCGATTTAATTCAGCTGCTGGAGGAAAACCAGGTACCCACGGCCACGGTGCTGGCTGCGCTGGCGATTGTCCAGCGCGATTACGAGCAGAAGCTGGCGGCCGAACACACCGCTTAGCGCGTGCCGGCGAGCGTCGGGCTCAGGCGCAGCATATCTATAAATGCCTCGACCACCTGCGGCGCTTCACTCACCAGATCAAAACTTTGCGGATTGAATAACCAGCTTTCCATCATGCCGCTGATGTAGCCGCGCATCAGCAGCGCCGCCTGGCGGGTATTGAGGCTGGCCGGAAGCTGCCCGGCCTCGATACAGCTGCGCAGCACCTCTTCGATGCGGTCATAACACGCCTGCAGCAGCCCCTGCTGCATCGCCATTAACGTCGACATTTCGCCGACGAACTCACATTTATGGAAGATAATCTCCATTAATGCGCGTCTTTGTGGATCCTTTGCTGTGGCTTCAAGGATATAGATCAGCATCGAACGCATTACAGAAAGTGGATCGCCAGGGTATTTTGTCTGATACTCAAGTTCCACATCGTCGAGCCCGGCGTCGCAGCGCAGCCAGATCTCCTGTAACAGATCGGCTTTATTTTTAAAATGCCAGTAGATAGCGCCGCGCGTGACGCCAGCGGCCGCGGCGATATCCGCCAGTGAGGTGGCGGCCACACCGTGTTCAGAAAAGTGAGCTAAAGCGGCATCCAGAATTTGATGTCGCGTTTCAAGTGCTTGCGCTTTGGTTTTTCGTGCCATAGAGGACTGTTTTTACAAACTGGCAAGTTTACATACATTTGTGAATGTATGTACCATAGCACGACCCGTGTTTTAACGCAGCAATGGGTTTAACGGTTTGTGATCCATTGATCTTTTGATATCGGACACTAGAGGTTTATTTATGAATAAAAACAGAGGATTAGCGCCTCTGGCGGCCGCCGTGATGCTTACAGGCAGCTTTTTGTTAACAGGATGTGATGATAATAAATCCCAGCAAGCCGCCCAGCAGCAGCCCCCGGAAGTGGGTGTTGTCACGTTAAAAAACGAGCCCCTGAAAATCACCACCGAACTGCCAGGCCGTACTTCGGCATTCCGCGTGGCTGAAGTGCGTCCGCAGGTGTCAGGTATCATTCTCAAGCGTAATTTTGTTGAAGGCAGTGATGTTAAAGCCGGCGATTCGCTGTACCAGATCGATCCCGCCACCTATCAGGCCGCGTACGACAGCGCAAAAGGCGATTTAGCCCAGGCGCAGGCCAACGCGCGCGTTGCCCAGCTGACGGTGAATCGTTACAAGCCACTGCTGGGTACCAAATATATCAGCCAGCAGGACTACGATAACGCCGCGGCCACCGCCGCGCAGACCGCCGCAGCCGTACAGGCGGCGCAGGCCAATGTGGAAACCGCCCGCATTAACCTGGCGTACACTAAAGTGACCTCGCCAATCAGCGGCCGCATTGGCAAATCCTCGGTGACGGAAGGTGCGCTGGTGTCGAACGGCCAGACCACCGCGCTGGCGACCGTGCAGCAACTCGACCCGATGTATGTCGATGTGACCCAATCCAGTGATGATTTCCTGCGCCTGCGCGGCGAGCTGGAGTCTGGTCAGCTGAAGCAGAACGACGGCAAAGCTAACGTTACCCTGCTGATGCAGAACGGTAGCGCATACAGCCAGCCGGGCACACTGGAATTCTCTGATGTTACCGTGGATGAAACCACCGGCTCGATTACCCTGCGCGCGATTTTCCCGAATCCGGATCATCGTTTGCTGCCGGGCATGTTCGTGCGTGCACGTCTGGATGAGGGCACTAACCCAACGGCGCTGCTGGTACCACAGACCGGCGTAACCCGCACGCCAACCGGTGAAGCCACCGCGATGGTAGTGGGCGCGGATAATAAAGTTGAAGTGCGTAAGATTACCGCGAACCAGGCGTTTGGCGACAAATGGCTGGTGACCGATGGCCTGAAAGAGGGCGATCGCGTGATTACCGTCGGTATTCAGCGTGCTAAACCGGGTGCTCAGGTGACGCCGCAGGAAGTCAAAGATGATGCCAAAGCCGCACCGGAATCTCAGTCTGCTAAATCATCGTCATAAACAGGAGCCGTTGATACATGGCTAAGTTCTTTATCGATCGCCCCATTTTTGCCTGGGTGCTTGCCATCATTATTATGCTGGCGGGTGCGCTATCGATTATCAAACTGCCGATCGAGCAATATCCCAACGTTGCGCCGCCGGCAGTTGAAATCCAGGCATCTTATCCGGGTGCAGATGCGAAAACGCTACAGGATTCGGTAACGCAGGTTATCGAACAGAATATGAACGGCATCGACGGGCTGATGTATATGTCCTCGAGCAGTGACTCTTCTGGTACGCTGACGCTGACGCTGACCTTCCAGTCTGGCACTGACGCCGACATTGCTCAGGTGCAGGTGCAGAACAAACTGCAGCTGGCGATGCCACTGCTGCCGCAGGAAGTACAGCAGCAGGGGATTCAGGTGAAAAAATCCTCCAGCAGCTTCCTGATGGTGGCCGGTTTCGTCAGCGAAGATGGCAGCATGACGCAGAACGACATCTCAGACTACGTAGCGTCGAACATCAAAGATCCGATCAGCCGTACGCCTGGCGTCGGTGATACTCAGGTGTTTGGTGCGCAGTATGCGATGCGTATCTGGCTCGATCCGCACAAGCTTAACAACTACCAGCTGACACCGGTGGATGTGATCAGCGCGCTGCAAACCCAGAACACCCAGGTGGCTGCCGGTCAGCTGGGCGGTACCCCACCGGTGCCAGGTCAGCAGCTTAACGCCTCGATCATTGCCCAGACGCGTCTGACCTCGACCGAAGAGTTCGGCAACATCATGCTGAAGGTCAATCAGGACGGCTCACAGGTGCGCCTGCGCGATGTCGCGAAAATTGAACTCGGCGGTGAAAACTACGAGATCATTGCCCGCTATAACGGCAAACCAGCCTCCGGTATCGGTGTCAAACTGGCGACCGGCGCCAACGCGCTGGATACCGCCGACGCGGTGAAAGCGGAACTGGCCAAGCTGGAACCGTTCTTCCCGGCCGGCATGAAAACCGTTTACCCGTACGACACCACACCATTCGTTAAGATCTCCATTTTCGAAGTGGTGAAAACGCTGTTCGAAGCCATCGTGCTGGTGTTCCTGGTAATGTATCTGTTCCTGCAGAACTTCCGCGCGACGCTGATTCCTACCATCGCCGTGCCGGTGGTGCTGCTGGGCACCTTTGCCATCATCAGTGCCTTTGGCTACTCAATAAACACCCTGACGATGTTCGGCATGGTGCTCGCCATCGGCCTGTTAGTTGATGACGCCATCGTGGTGGTGGAAAACGTTGAGCGCGTCATGGCGGAAGAAGGATTACCGCCGAAAGAAGCCACCAAACGCTCGATGGAACAGATTCAGGGCGCGCTGGTTGGCATCGCGCTGGTGCTGTCAGCGGTATTTATCCCGATGGCGTTCTTCGGCGGCTCAACCGGGGTGATTTATCGTCAGTTCTCGATCACCATCGTTTCGGCGATGGCGCTGTCGGTGCTGGTGGCGTTGATTCTGACGCCAGCGCTGTGTGCCACCATGCTGAAGCCCATCAAGAAAGGTGAACACGGCAAAACCACCGGTTTCTTCGGCTGGTTTAACCGCCTGTTTGATAAGAGCACCAACCATTACGTCGACAGCGTCGGCCACATTGTGCGCAGCACCGGTCGCTATCTGCTGATTTATCTGCTGATTGTGGTCGGCATGGCTTACCTGTTCCTGAAACTGCCTACCTCGTTCCTGCCGGAAGAGGATCAGGGGCTGTTACTGGCGCAGGCGCAGCTGCCTGCCGGTGCGACTCAGGAACGTACGCAGAAGGTGCTGGATCAGGTTACGGATTACTTCCTGACCAAAGAGAAAGACAGCGTGAATTCGGTGTTTACCGTTAACGGCTTTGGCTTCGCCGGTCGTGGACAGAACACCGGTATCGCCTTCGTCAGCCTGAAGCCATGGGATGAGCGTGGTGATGCCAGCCTGAAAGTGCCGGCGATTGCCGGACGTGCGATGCAGGCGCTGGGTCAGATCAAAGATGCCATGGTGTTCCCGTTCAACCTGCCGGCCATTATCGAACTGGGTAACGCCACCGGTTTCGACTTCCAGCTGATCGATCAGGGTAACCTCGGCCATGAGAAGCTGACCGCCGCGCGTAACCAGCTGTTTGGCATGATCGCCCAGCATCCGGATACGCTGGTGGGCGTGCGTCCAAACGGGCTGGAAGATACGCCGCAGTACAAACTGATTATCGATCAGGAAAAAGCGCAGGCGCTTGGTGTGTCGCTGTCCGACATCAACACCACGCTGGGTGCGGCCTGGGGCGGTTCTTACGTCAACGACTTCATCGACCGTGGTCGCGTGAAGAAAGTGTACGTGATGGGTCAGGCCGACTCGCGCATGCTGCCGGATGACATCAGCAAATGGTACGTGCGCAACAGCGCCGGGACCATGGTGCCGTTTTCTGCCTTCTCTTCGGCGAAGTGGCAGTATGGTTCACCGCGTCTGGAGCGTTACAACGGTCTGCCATCAATGGAGATCCTGGGTCAGGCAGCACCGGGCAAGAGCTCGGGTGATGCCATGAACCTGATGGAGAGCCTCGCCTCGAAGCTGCCTGCGGGTATCGGCTACGACTGGACCGGCATGTCCTATCAGGAACGCCTGTCCGGCAACCAGGCGCCTGCACTGTACGCCATTTCGCTGATTGTGGTGTTCCTGTGTCTGGCCGCGCTGTATGAGAGCTGGTCGATTCCGTTCGCGGTCATGCTGGTGGTGCCGCTGGGTGTGATTGGCGCCCTGCTCTTCACCACGCTGCGCGGTCTGAGTAACGACGTGTACTTTGTGGTGGGTCTGTTGACCACCATTGGTCTCTCGGCGAAGAACGCCATCCTGATCGTCGAATTCGCCAAGGATTTGATGGAGAAGGAAGGCAAAGGGCTGGTCGAGTCGACGCTGGAAGCCTCACGTATGCGTCTGCGTCCGATTCTGATGACGTCGCTGGCGTTCATCCTCGGCGTACTGCCGCTGGCGATCAGCAGCGGTGCCGGCTCCGGCGCACAGAACGCCGTCGGTACCGGCGTGATGGGCGGGATGGTGACGGCCACCGCGCTGGCGATCTTCTTCGTGCCGGTGTTCTTCGTGGTGGTGCGCCGCCGTTTCAGCAAGAACAAGTCTGAGCTGGAACAGGGCCATCCGGTCGATCACCCTCACTGATAGTTTCTCTCTGCTAAAAGGCCGCGCAAGCGGCCTTTTTTATTGCGCACTCCCCTGCTCCGCACGTTCCATGACAAATCCGCACCGGACGCGTGGTTGCAATCCTGCGGCGTGAGGTTCATAATATTGTTATATTATAACATTACACGAGAGCACTATTATGAAACCAAACATTCATCCGCACTACCGTCCTGTGGTGTTCCATGACACCACCGTCGACGAATACTTCAAAGTCGGCTCAACGATTCAGACCGACCGTACCATCCAGTTTGAGGGCGAAGAGCTGCCGTACGTCACGCTCGATGTGTCGTCGAAGTCGCACGTTTACTACACCGGTAAACAGAAAGAGTTTGCCAAAGAGGGCAGCGCCGCACGCTTCAACAAGCGTTTTGGCAGCTTCCTGACGCGCAGCAAATAACCGGAGTTCAGCCACATGCAAGTTGTCAGTTCATTGCGGTCTGCCAAGACCCGTCACAAAGATTGCAAAGTCGTGCGGCGTAAAGGTCGTATTTATGTGATTTGCAAAACCAACCCGCGCTTTAAGGCGGTGCAGGGAAGAAAGAAAAAACGTTAGGAAAGTGTCGTGATAATTGGCCGGGATGCTCCCCGGCCTTTTTTTTACTTCATGCTGTGCAGCAGAGTTTCCACATTGTGCTTAAACGCCGCCTCATAGGTGGGCGCCGGCCCGCTGGCCGCTGACAGCGCTTCCGGATAGAGCTCGCCACCGGGTTGCGCACCGGTTTCACTGGCGATCTGTTTCACCAGACGCGGATCGGTCTGATTCTCCATAAAGTAGGTGGTGATGTGCTCGGCCCGGAGCTGTTTGATGATAGCGGCGACATCGCTGGCGCTGGCTTCCGCTTCGGTTGAGAAGCCCACCGGCGCGAGGAATGTCACGCCGTAGCGCTGGCCGAAATAGCCAAAGGCATCATGGCTGGTGAGTACCTTGCGTTTACTTTGCGCCACGCCGGCAAATTCACTTTTGGCCCAGCTATCCAGCTTTTGCAACTGCTGAATATAGCGTTCACCGCTGTGACGGATGTCGGCAGCATCGTCCGGATCGGCTTTGATCAGCGCGTTCATCACGTTGGTGGCGTAGATCACACCGTTGTGCATGCTGTTCCACGCGTGTGGATCGGTGATGGTTTTGCCATCCTCCTCCATTTTGCGCGTATTGACGCCGTTCGAGGCGACCACCACCGTGCCCTTGTAGCCGGACGCGCTAATCAGCCGGTCCATCCAGCCTTCCATGCCCAGCCCGCTGACGAACACCACATCGGCCTGCGCCAGCGCCTGGCTATCCTGCGGCGTCGGCTCAAAGGTGTGCGGATCGCCATCCGGCCCCACCAGCGATTTCACCTTAACGTGATCGCCGCCGACCTGTTTAACGATGTCAGCCAGCACGGTAAAACTGGCTACGGCATCAACAGTTTTTGCCAGCGTCAGCGGGCTAATCAGCATCGCGCCAATCGCCAGACTCAACGGTAACTTCTTCATACCTATCCCCTTGTCATCTTATTATCGACGGCGCAGCAGGCCGCCACATGGTCCTGTCAACACAGACAGCAAAAACAGTACGGCCGCACTCAGTACCACCGCCGGTCCGGCAGGCAGGGCATAGTGCCAGGAGAGCAACAGGCCGATAAAGGCGGCGATCAGCGCCAGCAGCATGGCAATCGCCAGCATGCGCGTAAGGTGACGGCTCCAGAAGCGCGCGCTGGTGGCGGGCAGCATCATCAGCCCAACGGACATCAGCGTGCCGAGCACCTGAAAACCCGCCACCAGATTCAGCACCACCAGCGTGAGGAAAATGCCGTGCACCAGCGGTGCGCTCCATTTTCCCTGCGCACGCAGAAAATCAGGATCAAAGGCATCAATGACCAGCGGCCGGAAGATCACGGCCAGCATCAGCAGGGTGAACGCGGCGATGCTGCCAACCAGCACAATCGCGCCGTTATCCACCGCCAGCAGCGAGCCGAACAACACGTGCAGCAGATCGACACTGGAACCGCGCAGTGATACCAGCGTGACGCCGAGCGCCAGCGAACCCAGATAGAAGCCGGAAAAGCTGGCATCCTCCTTCAGGTGGGTGTAACGGCTGACCGCACCGGACAGCAGCGCCACCGCCAGCCCGGCAATCAGGCCGCCAATGCCCATCGCCACCAGCGACAGGCCGGACACCAGATAGCCGATGGCGGCGCCCGGCAGTACCGCATGGGACAGCGCATCGCCCACCAGGCTCATACGGCGCAGCGAGAGAAAGACGCCGAGCGGCGTTGCACTGATCGCCAGCGCCATGCAGGCCACCAGCGCCCGGCGCATAAAACCAAACTCAATAAACGGCTGGAGTAACGTCATGACGCCACCCGGCACAGCCGCGGTTGCTGCGCACTGTCACGCTCATCCAGCGACAGCACGTCACGAAAATGGCGCGCCACCAGCAGCTTGTCGTGCAGCACCACCAGCAGCGTGGTGCCCGCCCGCTGCTGCTGTTCGAGAATCGACATCAGTAAGGTTATCGTCGGCGTATCAATGCCGTTGAAGGGTTCGTCCAGCAGCCAGAGCTGACTGCGCTGGAGCATCAGGCGCGCAAACAGCACGCGCTGCAACTGCCCGCCGGAGAGCATCGCGGGCTGCGCAGTGGCGAAGTCGCGCATCTGCACCGCCTCCAGCGCGGCATCAATCTCCTGCCTCAGCGCACGCGTGATGCCACCGAACCAGCCACAGCGCGGCCAGCAGCCCATTGCTACCAGCTCATAGACGGTGAGCGGGAAGCGGGTGTCCAGCTCGCTGCGCTGCGGCAACCAGCCCAGCGCTTTTCGCGGCAGCTGCAGTTCACAGCGTCCCGCCACTGGCGGCAGCAGTCCGGCGATAGTTTTGAGCAAGGTTGATTTGCCTGTTCCGTTGGCCCCGACCAGTGCCGTCATACTGCCGGCCGCCAGTTCGCCATTCACCACCGGCGTCACCGCCCTGCCCTGATAGCCGCCCTGCAGACGATGAAAACGCATCATTGGTGCAGGCCCCAGACGATGGCTAGAGCCAGCAGGCTACTCAGCAGTAGCGCTACCAGCAGGCGCCCGCCAAGCGAGAGAAGTAATCCACTGTGATTCATGACACGCCACCAAAATGTTATAACATAACAATATACTACCTGATGGCGTCATCGTGACGCGCGGAGGAAAGTGTTTCAAAAGTTGATCAGTGGCGATACGCCTGGGCGATTTGTGCCATCAAGCCAGCGCCCATCGCAGCAATCGCCCTTTCTGTTTACCAATGGCTTGCAATGTCCGGGCTGAAAGCCAATGATAGAACTCTCCTTGCTTTTTACGGGATGCAGAATGCAGTCTATTATTCATAGTGATATTGATGTGAATGAGGATGATTGCGGCAAGTTACGCCAGATTATCCAGGGGAATATTCTCAAAATAGCCCAGGACCTTGCCGGCGATTTACAGTGGTATTCTCAAAACGCGCAATTAGTTCCGGACAGTTTTACCATTATTTCCATTCAGCCCGTCGGCCACAAACGATTTAAAATGCTTTACGATTTCACGTGGGATTTATTTAATCCCTGCCTTGATTTAAATGAAACCTTTACCCAACGTGAAGAAGTTATGTTCCAGACAACGCCCGGTGCACTGGTGTTTGAGGTGATAGACAATACCCGCCCGTCACCGTGCGACGAATTGTAATATTTAGTAATTGGGTGAGCAAAACTAATGATTGTGGATTATATTTAAAAGGTCGCTGAATTCTTTTTATTCGTGATCGCTCCCTGGTAGCTTTTCCAAATCTCGCCGCGTCGCGGTAACTGTGCTCGCTATGGAGGGGAAAAAGATGGACGAATACTCACCGAAACGGCATGATATTGCCCAGCTTAAATTTCTGTGTGAGAACCTGTTTGACGAAAGTATGGCGACGCTAACCGACAGCCATCACGGCTGGGTTAATGATCCTACTTCGCCAGGCAATTTACAGCTCAACGATTTGATTGAGCATATCGCCTCTTTCACGATGAATTACAAAATTAAGCATGTTGAAGATGAAGCGCTGATTACGCAAATCGATGAATATCTTGATGATACCTTTATGCTGTTTAGCAGCTATGGAATCAATACGCAGGATCTTCAACGGTGGCAACGTTCAGCAAAACGCTTATTTAATCTGTTTGCCGAAGAGTGCGCTTATCTCCAGCAACCCAGCCATTCCTTTTAGCATCAGAGTGAGACCGGTTTATTTATGAGCAACCCAGCCTTAACCAAAACAGACTATTTGATGCGACTGCGTCGTTGTCGCTCAATTGACACCCTTGAACGGGTGATTGAAAAGAACAAGTATGAATTACCCGATGATGAGTTAGCGGTATTCTACTCCGCAGCCGATCACCGTCTGGCCGAGCTGACCATGAACAAGCTCTATGACAAAGTGCCCGGATCTGTCTGGAAGTACGTCCGCTAAGTTTTCTCCCCGCAGGTCGTTTCGTTACTCACCTTTATTTCCACGGATGACAGGCAGGCAAAGGAGTGCCGACAGGGTGCTGTGCCGCATTGCGCGCAGGGATTTTGCATGGGCAGAAATGGTGGAGGCCCTGCCAGCTACATCCCGGCACACGCGTCGCCTGCTGCGGCTGCTTCCTTCCGGACCTGACCGAGTTCACAAGTTAGCGTTGCGGGAGAACCAACAGGGCCCCCATTGACGAGCTCTCATGTTGAGAGCGCTGGCATTATCGGGGAAGCCCCTGGCAATTGCAAGCGCAGGCCGGGCAACCGTTGGTTTCTTGAACAGGCCGGCGGCAAAACCCTGCTGATAGCCGCAATCGCATGCTAAAGTGGCGCTTTTCCCGCAGACGAGGTGCACAGTGAGTGAACAGAGCAATTTTTCCGAGCGCGTCTGGCAAATTGTTGCCGCTATTCCTGCCGGTAAAGTGACGACCTACGGCGATGTCGCGCTGCTGGCCGGTTCACCGCGTGCCGCACGTCAGGTGGGCGGCGTGCTGCGGCGCCTGCCGCCAGGCAGTAAACTGCCGTGGTTCCGCGTGATTAATCGTCATGGTCGTATTTCGCTGCAGGGCGATGATCTTTTTCGCCAGCGCGATGCACTGGAAGCCGAAGGTATTGAAGTGAGTGATGCGGGAGAAATTGAACTGGCGAAGTATCGCTGGGAGTATTAATGCTGACAGGCCGCACTCCCTTTAAAGCGCGGGAATGACACTGCAGAAAGTAAAGCGTCACACGCCAGGGATGGCGTGTGCCGAGCGATCAGGGACGAGACAGCGCCTTTACTTTCTGCAGTGCCATTCTGGCGCAGCTTCCGTAACGCGCTGTCTCCCGTTTCAACTTACAGACTGGTTGGTGCCGGCACGGAGGCTGACGGCGTAACCTGGGTTGGCGACGTCGAAGGCACAGTGGTAGCAGCGCCCGGCTGGGTTGGCATCGCCATATTGGTCACCGGTACCAGCAGCAGTTCCGCTTTCGTTCCACCCTGATTAATCACCGGTTTCACCGTATCGGTGATAAACGCCAGCTTGCCGTCGATGGTGATCGCTGCGCTCAGCAAAATGCGCGCGTTCGGCTGGATATCGGCCGGGTTAAAGGGCAGCACAAACTGGAACGGTGCCTGCTTGCCCTCGGTGCGAACCACACGCTGTGACAGCACTTTGGACGGCGCGTCCGCCAGTGACGCATCGGCCAGCGTCACGGTCAGCACCGCATCCGGCGGCAGCGCAATACGCTGGCGAATATAGACGGAACCGCTTACGTTCGGCTGGGCAATTGCCGACGGCTGCCCGGCCACGCTGGCGCCTAAAGTTGGCGTCGGCACGGGTTTACTGTGATCGGCACAGCCTGTGATTGCCACCGCCAGTGTCATACCGCTAATTACATGCCAGAGTTTCATCGATGTCGTCTCCTTATGAACACTATGATTGTCGGCGGTAAATTTATTGGCTGGGTTTTCCACCGCCGATTGCTGTTAATTCTGGCACAAAAATCCCCTTTGCGCCTGAAGCCCCGCCATCCTGCTGAAAACCGGGTAAAAGCGTTGCGCAAACTGGTCGGATCTTTCACACTGACGCCATTGGCATCACTGAGGAATCCGTTATGAGCCAGGCACTGCACAACCTGCTTAATTTATTGAATCTGGAAAAACTGGAAGAGGGTCTGTTTCGCGGCCAGAGTGAAGATCTCGGCCTGCGCCAGGTGTTTGGCGGCCAGGTGGTGGGACAGGCGCTGTATGCGGCAAAACAAACCGTGCCGGAAGCCCGTATCATTCACTCCTTCCACAGCTACTTTCTGCGCCCGGGCGACAGCCAGAAAGCCATTATTTACGATGTGGAAACCCTGCGCGACGGCAAAAGCTTCAGCGCCCGCCGCGTCAGCGCCGTACAAAACGGTCAGCCGATCTTCTACATGACCGCCTCCTTTCAGGCACCGGAAAATGGCTTCGAGCATCAGAACAGCATGCCGCAGGTGCCGGGACCCGATAACCTGCCCTCCGAGCAGGATCTCGCCCACCGACTGGCTGCGCACCTGCCGCTCAAGCTGAAAGAAAAATTCCTCGCCGAGCGCCCGCTGGATATCCGTCCGGTGCAGATCCACAATCCGCTGAAAGGCCACGTTGATGAGCCGCTGCGCCAGGTCTGGGTGCGTGCCAATGGCCAGCTGCCGGACGATCGCCGCATTCATCAATATCTGCTGGGCTACGCTTCCGATCTCAACTTTCTGCCAGTCGCGCTGCAGCCGCATGGCAAAGGCTTCCTTGAGCCGGATATGCAGGTGGCGACGATTGACCACTCCATGTGGTTCCACCGTCCATTCGATCTCTCGGAGTGGCTCCTGTACAGCGTGGTAAGCACTTCAGCGTCCGGCGCGCGCGGCTTCGTGCGCGGTGAGTTCTTCAGCCAGGACGGCACGCTGGTGGCGACGACGGTGCAGGAAGGGGTGATGCGTCAGCGCGAAGCATAAAAAAAGGGGCGATTATCTCGCCCCTTCCTCATCATTATAGTTATAGCGCACTGCTCTTCTGCCAGCCGGCACTTACTGGTTGTAAGCGTTCTCGCCGTGGCTGTTCACATCCAGACCTTCACGTTCCTGTTCTTCCGGTACGCGCAGGCCAACAATCATATCTGCCAGCTTGAAGCCGATGAAGGCAACCACGCCAGACCAGACGATGGTCAGGCCACAGCTGAACAGCTGAACCCAAACCTGATGGCCCATGGTCACGCCTTCTGCGTAGCCCACGCCGCCCAGTGACGAGGAGGCAAACACGCCGGTCAGGACACAACCGAGGATACCGCACACGCCGTGCACACCGAACACGTCGCACGGGTCATCCACGCGCAGCCATTTCTTCAGCGTGGTCACACCCCAGATACCTGCCAGGCCACCGGCCAGACCGATAATCAGTGCGCCGCCGACGCCGACATAACCACAGGCTGGCGTGATGGCAACCAGACCGGCGATGAAGCCAGAAGACGCACCCAGCAGTGAAGGCTTACCGCGCAGCGCCCACTCACCGAACACCCACGACAGCACGGCACCCGCAGTGGCCACCACGGTATTCAGGAAGGCCAGCGCCGCGATTTCGTTAGCGGAAGACGCAGAGCCGGCGTTGAAGCCGAACCAGCCAACGTACAGAATCGCGGTACCGGTAAACACCATCGGCAGGTTATGCGGTTTGAACGCTTCTTTACCGAAGCCAGCACGCTTGCCTACCAGGTAAGCACCAACCAGACCGGCAACGGCGGCGTTGATGTGCACCACGGTACCGCCAGCGAAGTCCAGCGCGCCATCCTGTGCCAGGAAGCCGCCAGCCCACACCATATGTGCGATAGGCAGATAGGCCAGCGTCAGCCACACCAGCACGAAAATCAGTACCGCCGAGAAGCGAATACGCTCAGCCAGCGAACCAACAATCAGCCCCACGGTGATACAGGCGAAGGAAGCCTGGAACGCCACGTGAATGTACTGATAGAAGCTGCCCATCACCGCTTTCAGCTCGATATTTTTCAGCATTGCCCACTGGAAGTTACCGAAGAAGGCATTGCCTTCGCTGAACGCCAGCGAGTAGCCGTAGACGATCCACAGTACGCACACTAACGCGAACGTCACCGCGACCTGCGTCAGCATCGACAGCACGTTTTTGCCGCGAATCAGGCCGCCGTAAAACAGGGCAATGCCGGGAATTGTCATGAACAGTACCAGCGCGGTACAAATCATCATAAACGCGTTATCGGCTTTATCCGCTACGGCAGGCGCAGCTGCCATCGCAAGAGACGGTAACAGCGCCAGGCTGGTGAGGCCCAACTTAGTCATTACTTTATTCATTTCTTTCCATCCCATCACAATTCAGAGCCCCAGTTACAGTGCTGCTTCGTCGGTCTCGCCGGTACGAATACGAATCACGCGCTGCAGTTCCGCGACGAAAATTTTGCCGTCGCCAATTTTGCCGGTGTACGCGGCTTTGCTGATCACATCCACCACTTCATCCAGCTGATCGTCCGCAATCGCAATATCGATTTTTACTTTTGGCAGGAAGTTAACGCTGTACTCGGCACCGCGGTACAGTTCTGCATGGCCTTTCTGACGACCGAAGCCTTTCACTTCGGTCACGGTCAGGCCCTGAATGCCAATGGAGGATAAGGCTTCACGCACGTCCTCCAGCTTAAATGGTTTGATTACCACGGTAACCAGCTTCATACGTTCCCCTCCGGATATAAAAATAGGTGAGTCTTCGCGGACACGCAGAGAGTTAAGCAAAGGCTGTGCCACAAATGGCAAAAGTGGTCGCTAAGGCTGCCGGGCGCAGAGTATCGCGCTCCGGTATGGCGTAACGGGCAAGGTTTTCATTCGGAAAAACAGAAAGGTGGGACTTTACTGCACTCCTTTGGTGCTTGCGGCCTCAAAGGAGTGCATCAATACAGAACATTCCGATAAATCTGCGCAAAAAAGGTGCAAATCACCCCTCTGCCGTTGCGGGTATGCCCGCCGCGAGTTCATCGCCGGCCTGCTGCAGCTGGTACATCTGCCAGTAACGGCCCTGCTGCGCCAGCAGTTCGGTGTGTGTGCCGCGTTCGACCACCTGACCACGGTGCAGCACCAGAATCTGATCCGCTTCGGTGATGGTGGAAAGACGGTGAGCAATCACCACCAGCGTGCTGTGCTGACGCAGCGTGCGCAGCGCCTGCTGAATCGCCTGCTCGGTGCCTGAGTCGATATTGGCAGTGGCCTCATCGAGGATCAGAATCTGCGGCAGCGACACCAGCACGCGCGCCAGCGCCAGCAGCTGTTTCTGCCCGACCGACAGCGTGTTCCCCTGCTCACCGAGCCGGGTATGAATGCCGTCGCGCATCGCGCGGGCCAGCGATGCCAGCTGCACCTTCTCCAGCGCGCGCCACACGTCCTCTTCGCTGATATCGCGTCCAAGGCGCACGTTGGCCAATAGCGTATCGGCCAGTACCACCGGATCCTGTTGCACCATCGCCACGCTGCCGCGCAGCGCATCGTGCGTCAGCTGGCGCAGCGGGCGGCCATCCAGCTCAATGCTGCCACGCGTCACCGGATAGTAGCCCATCAGCAGATTGGCTAAGGTGCTTTTGCCGCTGCCGGTATGGCCGACCAGTGCCACGAAGCCGCGCGCCGGCACCTCGAGATCGATATGGCTGAGCACGTCGCGGTTGTCGCGGTAGGCAAAGCTGACGTCGCGCAGGGTGATACGCCCGGAAGCCAGCGGCTGAGCGTCACTGCCGTAGCCCTGCTGCGCCGCATCCATCAGTTCAAAAATACGTTCGCCCGACACCACTGCCTGCTGCAGCATTGACTGCTGCGTGGTGAGCTCAATCAGTGGCTCGTTAAGGCGACCAAGATAAGTGATAAAGGCGTAGAGCACGCCAACCTCAAACACACCCGGCGTGGCAAAGCTGAACAGCATTAGCAGACCGCACAAAATCAGTGCAGAAAACAGGCTGAGCAGCGGACGCAGCAGAAAGCCGTCCAGCCGCAGCGTCTCCATCCGCGCCAGATAGTGTGAACGGCTGGCTTCGCCCATGCGCTCGCCAAAGCGCGCCTGCTGGCGAAACTGCTGGATCACACTCATGCCGTTAATCACTTCGTTGAAGCCATTATTGATTTCGGCCAGATAGTTACGTACGCGGCGCGCAATCGGCGTGCTGTAGCGCTGATAGATCAGCATCACCGTTAACACCAGCGGGAAAATCACCAGCGCCACCAGCGCCATACGCCAGTCGAGTGCAAACATCGCCACCAGCATCGCGCCAATCAGCGCAGCGCTGCGCAGCACAGTGGCCACCACCGTGACGTAAAGATCTTTGATCACTTCGGTGTCGTTGGTGACGCGCGAAATAATCTGCCCCACCGGCTGAGTGTCGAAAGCACTGAGCGGCTGGCGCAGCGCCGCATTCATCACGTCGACGCGCAGTTGCTGCACAACGCCAATCGCCGCGCGGTTAAACAGCAGCGCCTGGAAATAGTGCAGACCCGCTGCCAGCAGCTGCAGCAGCACAAAGCCCACCAGCAGCCCGGCCACGATGCCCCACGGCATCTGGTGTTTTGCCACCAGGTTATCGATAAAATAACTCACCAGCACCGGGCCGGTGACTTCGGCAGCGGCAGCGATCCACAGCATGCCGACGGCCAACCACAGCGATTTGCGCCACGGTTTACCGTAGGCCAGCAGGCGTTTCAGCGTTGGCCATAAGCGTTGCGATTTAGCCATGGTCGGCTCCCTGTTCTGCCTCATCCTCATCCAGCGCGGCTTCCAGCTGCTGATAGCGATACATATCGCGATACCAGCCCGGCTGCGCCGCCAGCGTATCGTGATCGCCACGCTGTGCCACTGCGCCCTGCTGCAATACCAGAATCTCGCTGGCTTCGGTCAGCGCCGACAGCCGATGCGCGCTGATGATCAGCGTGCGCCCTTTGCCCCACAGGCGCAGGTTATGCAGGATTTCATGTTCGGTACGGCCATCAACCGCCGACAGCGCATCGTCGAGGATCAGAATCTCCGCGTTGAGCAACAGCGCACGCGCAATGGCGATGCGCTGTTTCTGCCCGCCAGAGAGCATGACGCCGCGCTCGCCCACTTCGGTAGCGTAACCCTGCGGCAGACGCAGAATGTCATCGTGCACGCAGGCCATCTGCGCCACGCGCTCGATCTCTTCCTGCGTTGCCTCCGGGCGGCCCAGCGCCAGGTTATTCGCAACGGTATCGGAAAACAGGAACGGCGTCTGACTGACCACCGCCAGCCGGCTGCGCCAGCTGTCCAGCCGCAGCTGCGGCAGCGGAATGGCGTGATAGCAAATCTCGCCCTGATCGATATCAAAATGGCGCTGAATCAGGCTCAGCAGCGTGCTTTTGCCGCAGCCGGTAGGCCCGCACAGCCCAAGCATCTGCCCCGGTTGTAGCTGGAAATGCACGTTGCTCAGCACCGGCGCGCTGCTCGCCGGATAGTGGAAGGCGCGGATCGCCACCTGCAGCACGCCCGCATCCGCCGGCAGTGGCTGCTGACCATCCTCAACCGCAGGCGCTTCCGCCAGCAGCGCGCGAATGCGGCTCCACGCCGCGCTGCCGCGCTCAACGATGTTAATCATCCACGCCAGCGCCAGCATCGGCCAAATCATCAGCCCTAAGTACATGACGAAGCTGGTGAGCTGCCCGAGCGTCAGTGAACCGTGCCACACCATCCAGCCGCCACCGCCAATCGCCAGCAAATTCGAAAAGCCCACGGCGATATAAATGATGGGATCGAAGCGCGCATCGACGCGCGCCACGTGCAGATTTTTGCGGCCGGTGTCGCTGGCGATATCGGCAAACTGGCTCGACTGATGATCTTCCAGGCCAAAGGCTTTGATCATGCGGATGCTGGTCAGACTCTCCTGCGTTTGATCGTTCAGGCTGGAGAACGCCGCCTGCGCCACTTTGAAGCGCTGATGCAGGCGCGCGCCGTCTTTCTGGATCACCAGCGCCATAATCGGCATAGGAATCAGCGCCAGCAGTGTCAGCTCCCAGCTGATCTGCACGCTCATTACCGCCAGCACGACCAGCCCCATCACCAGCGAATCCACCAGCGTCAGCACCCCCTCACCCGCGGCAAACACCACGCGATCGACATCGTTGGTCGCGCGCGCGATCAGATCGCCGGTACGGTGGCGCAGGTAAAACGCCGGATGCTGGCGGCTAAGCTGGCGGTAAAAATCTTCGCGCAACTCCACCGCCAGCTGGTAAGAGGCGCCGAACAACAGCACGCGCCAGACGTAGCGCAGCAAATAGACAATCACTGCGGTCACCAGCATCACGCCGATCCACAGAAAAATTTCGCCGCGCGTCAGGCTGTGCTGGGTCACGCCGTCGACAATCACGCCGACCAGATGCGGAGGCAGCAGCTGCAGCAGCGCAATGATAATCAGCAAGCTGATGGCGCCCAGATAGCGCCGCCACTCGCGCAAAAAATACCAACTTAACTGGCTGAATAATCGCACAAAACAATCTCTTGTGATGCCCGTTCAGGGCGCTACCGGCAAGGCGGTGGTGTATTTAATCTCTTCCATAGCGAAGCTGGAGGTGACGTCAATCAGCCCCGGCACGCCGTTAACCAGACGCTTGTAAAACGCGTCGTAGCTCTTCATATCGGCCACCTGAATGCGCAGCAGGTAGTCGTACTCGCCCGCCATGCGGTAAAAGGCCATCACTTCCGGCATCTGCTGTACCACCGCGACAAACTGCTGAAACCAGTCGCTGCTGTGCTGCTGGGTTTTGATCAGCATAAAGGCGGTGAGCGACAGACCGAGCTTTTCACCATCCAGCAACGCGACGCGCGCCCGAATAATGCCATCATCTTCCAGCTTTTTCAGGCGCTTCCAGCACGGCGTGGTGGTGAGATTCACCGCATCGGCCAGCGCCTGCAGCGACAGCGTGCAGTCTTTTTGCAGCAGCGCCAGCAGTGTGCGGTCAGTTTTATCTAGCATTCGCCACCTCAGGAGAAAAATTTTCTCTTATTTGCCAATTATAACCAACTTTTAGCAACCTCTTTTTCCTGCCAGTGCCTTACACTGAGCGCAATCTCGCTGCCGGAATCGCACCATGCAAACGCCCTGGGTTCGCCACGCTATCAATGAAATTAACGCCGACTTTCAGCGCTCCGCTGATACGCACCTGATCCGTTTTACGCTGGACGATTTCCCCGGCATTCGCTTTTATCTTAAGGATGAAAGCACCCATCCAAGCGGCAGCCTGAAACATCGCCTGGCGCGTTCGCTGTTTCTCTATGGTCTGGCCAATGGCTGGATTGGAGAAAACACGCCGATCATCGAAGCCTCCTCCGGCAGCACCGCGGTGTCGGAAGCCTATTTTGCCCGTCTGCTCGGCCTGCCGTTTATCGCCGTGATGCCAGCCAGTACCGCACGGCGCAAAATCGAGCTGATCCGCTTTTACGGCGGGGAGTGCCACTTCGTCGCCGATCCGTGCCAGCTGTACAGCGAATCCGAGCGTCTGGCGCGTGAACTCAACGGTCATTTTATGGATCAGTTTACCTACGCCGAACGCGCCACCGACTGGCGCGGCAACAACAATATTGCCGAAAGCATTTTCCGCCAGATGGCGCATGAACCTTTCCCGGTGCCACACACCCTGATCATGAGCGCCGGCACCGGCGGCACCTCGGCTACGCTGGGGCGCTACATCCGCTATCAGGGCCACGACACGCGCCTGCTGGTGGTCGATCCGCAACACTCGGTGTTTTTCGATTACTGGCACAGCCGCGATCGTACGCTGCGCAGCGAGCGCGGCAGCCTGATTGAGGGGATTGGTCGCCCGCGCGTTGAGCCGTCGTTTTTACCGGATGTGATTGACGAAATGATGAAAGTGCCGGATGGCGCCACCGTGGCGGCCATGTTAAGGCTGGAGCAGATTCTCGGCCGGCGTCCGGGCGCCTCTACCGGCACCAATTTCTGGGGCATGCTGCAGGTGGCAAAACGGCTGCGTGCGCAGGGGCAGTCCGCCGCGCTGGTCACGCTGCTGTGTGACAGCGGCGAGCGCTATCCGGATACCTATTACAATCCGCAGTGGGTCGCTGAGCAGATCGGCGATATTCAGGCGTGGCAGCGCGAGCTGCAATAAAAAACCGGACATCCTGTCCGGTTCACTGTAAGCCTCAGCATTCGGGGGAATAATCGAGGTGTGGTGTGGTCATCCAGTGATTTAAGTAGTGAGACACCGCCTGTGTCTCGCAATGGCCAATGATCGGTAAATGGGGCAGCGAGGTTTTCAGCTGATGCATGGCGTTGCCCATGATAAAACCACGCCCGACGCGCTCCAGCATTTCGCGGTCGTTCATCGCATCGCCAAATGCCATGCAATCCGCCAGCGGCAGCGACAGATGCTGGCACAGCCGCGCCAGCGCGGCGCCTTTGTGGCAATCCACCGGTAAAACTTCCAGACACTCCCTGGCGGAGAAGCACAGGCTGGCGCGATCGCCAAGCGCCTGTTGCAGTTCAATCTTCAGCGCCAGCAGCATCTCATACGGCGCGATAAAGCAGATCTTGGTGACTTCATGTGCCGGCATGCGGCGCAAATCACGCAACTGATAGTGAAACCCGCTCATCGCGTGCGCTTCCAGCAATCCCGGGAGCGGTTTATCGGTAAACCAGCCTTCGTCATTAAAGATGTGGATCGATGCAGGAGTTTGCCAGTGACTGTGCAACACCTCTTCCGCCACCGATGGCGCCAGATCACAGCCATACAGCTGCCTGCCCTCGACATCGTGAATGCGCGTGCCGTTACCGGTGATCAGCCAGGCGGGCAAGGTGATCTGCTGACGTACTGCCTGCATATCCAGCAGGTGACGCCCCGTGGCAAACGCCAGTGTAACGCCACGCTGGTGTAGGGCGTTGAGGCTCTGCAGCGTCTCCGCACCTAAACGGTGGGTAGGCAGCAGCAGTGTACCGTCCATATCAAATGCCGCGAGGCGGGCCATAGCAACTCTCCGGTCTGAATGAGGGGTTTACTATCGCCTGGTAATTACGGAACTAATAGTGAATACTTTCAAAAAACTGTTCCGGGTTTAATCATGCGACGGCTTCATCGGGTTAATCAGTTTCAGCGCCTGTGGCAGCTTAGCCAGGGCGAAGCGCAGCGCATCAGCGTTGCGGCCATGGCGCAGCACTGCTTTTGCAGCGAGCGCCACGTGCGTACCCTGCTGCGGCAGTGGCAGCAGGCGGGCTGGCTGCAGTGGCACGGTGCGGCGGGACGCGGTAAACAGGGCGAACTGCGCTTTCTGCTCTCTCCCGAACAGCTGCGTCAGCAATTGCTCAGCCAGCAGCTGGCAGCCGGTGAAGCGGTACAGGCACTGCAGGTACTGGATGTCGCGCCTGAACGGCTGGTTAAAATGCTGCGCCCACTGATGGGCGGCCAGTGGCAGAAC
Organism: Pantoea sp. Morm; assembly: GCF_016643525.1. NCBI lineage: Bacteria > Pseudomonadati > Pseudomonadota > Gammaproteobacteria > Enterobacterales > Erwiniaceae > Pantoea > Pantoea sp. Morm. The sequence goes on from NZ_VOQX01000021.1 coordinate 63,332, forward strand.
CAGGCACCGGTGCTGCGCATTCCCTATTATCGCGCGATGGAGGCGCTGGATCCGCTGCAGCTCACCGGACGCGCCGAGCAGCATCTGGTACGCCAGATTTTTTCCGGCCTGACGCGCTTTAACGCGGATGATGTCGAGGGCGATCTGGCACATCACTGGCAATACGATGCGCAGGGCCGCGAATGGTATTTCTGGCTGCGGCCGCTGCTCAGCTGGCACAACGACGAACCGGTGCAGGCGGCACAGCTGGTCCAGCAGTTGCAACGTATCATGCAGACGCCGCAGGGCGGCCGTCTGCTGGCGGCGGTGGAACACATCGATGCGCCACATCCGCTGGCGCTGCGTATCCGGCTGCGCACCAGCGATTACTGGCTGCCGCAGCGGCTGGCGCATCAGTTTTGCCTGCTGCCGCATCCGGAGCATGCCGATACCGGCAGCGGACCGTGGCGCCTGACGCACTTTACCCGCGAGCTGGTGCGGTTGGAGAGCCATGCGCGCTGGCACCATCAGCGCCCGCTGATTCAGGTGGTTGAATACTGGATTACGCCGCAGCTGTTCGAGCGCGGGCTGGGCACCAGCTGTCGCCATCCGGTGCAGATCGCCATTGGCGATCCCGACGAGCTGGACACGCTGCGGCCGGTGGATCGCAGCATCAGTCTCGGTTTCTGTTACCTGGCGCCGCGTTTCTCAGCTCGTTTCAGCCAGGCGCAGGCGAAAACGCTGCTCGCGCTGATTCAGCACAGCGGCGTTATTCAGCAGCTGCCGCTGGATGAAGGCTTAATTACGCCAACCGCAGAGCTGCTGCCCGGCTGGCCGCTGCCCGCCCCGCACCGCCCGGATGGCACACTGCCCGCAACGCTGACGCTGCATTATCACCTGCCCATCGAACTGCACGTCATGGCGCAGGCGCTGGTGCCGCTGATGGCGGCACAGGGCTGTACCCTCACCTGCGTATTTCACGACGTCAAAAGCTGGCGCGACGACATCGATCTGAGTGACGCCGACATCATCATGGGCGACCGTCTGATTGGTGATGCGCCGCAGTTTACCCTGGTGAACTGGCTGGAAAATGATGCGGCCTGGCAACCGCTGCGTCCGGCGGTACTGCAGGCACCGCTGCACGCTATCGCACGTCAGGCCAGTCCGGCACTGCGCAGCGCCGCGATTCATCAGCTGTTTCAGCAGTTAATGCGCGACGGCCATCTGCTGCCGCTGTTTAACTATCGCTACCAGGTGTTTGCTCCGCCAGGCGTCGAAGGTATTCAGCTTAACAGCATGGGCTGGTTCGATTTCACCCGCGCCTGGATCCCGCCGCCTGCCGCAGGCGGTGCTGTTCAGCCCGCGCCGGAGCCAGTACCATAGGCGCACTGATTTATGGGGAAGAAAACATGAAACGAGCCGTTGTCGTATTCAGTGGCGGACAAGACTCCACCACCTGTCTGATTCAGGCGCTGCAGCAGTATGATGAAGTGCACTGCGTGACCTTTGATTATGGTCAGCGCCATCGCGAAGAGATCAGCGTCGCCGCAGAGCTGGCGCACCAGCTGGGCGCGCGGGCGCACAAAGTGCTGGACGTCACGCTGCTCAATGAACTGGCGGTCAGCAGCCTGACGCGCGATAACATCCCGGTGCCAGCCTACAATCCACAGGCCAGCGGCCTGCCCAGCACCTTCGTGCCGGGACGTAACATCCTGTTTCTGACGCTGGCCTCAATTTATGCCTATCAGGTGGAAGCCGAAGCGGTGATCACCGGCGTATGTGAAACCGATTTTTCCGGCTACCCGGATTGCCGCGACGAGTTTGTCAAAGCGCTGAACAACGCCGTCACTCTCGGCATGGCGCGCGACGTGCGTTTTGAAACGCCGCTGATGTGGCTGAATAAAGCAGAAACCTGGGCGCTGGCGGACTACTGGCAGCAGCTGCCGCTGGTCCGTTCGGAGACGCTAACCTGCTACAACGGCGTTAAAGGCGACGGCTGTGGTGAGTGCGCGGCCTGCCACCTGCGCGCGCGCGGTCTGGCCGATTACCAGGCCAATGCGGCCAGCGTGATGGCGGCGATGAAACAGAAAAGCGGCCTGCGCTGATTGCGGCCGCGCTGCGGGCTGGCGTGCTTTCGGGGCATGCCAGCTCAGGAAGGCGCGGTCATCAATGCCGCCAGGCGTTCACGTAACTCCCCTTCCAGCGGCACGGTTTTTTGCGTGCGCAAATCGATGCAGACGAAGGTCAGCGCCGCATCCGCCACCAGCGTGTTATCACCCGCCAGCACCACCCGCTGTAAAATAATGCCGCTTTTGCCGTTGAGCTGCGAGACCTCGCTCTCAATGTGCAGCACGTCGCCCAGCACCGCCGGACGACGATAGTTAATGTTGATATTCACCACCACAAACGCCAGCTGCTGCTCCAGCAGCCAGTGAAAGGCATCGGCATCTTCCAGCCACTGCCAGCGCGCCTCTTCCAGAAATTCCAGGTAGCGCGCATTGTTCACATGCTGATAGACGTCAAGATGATAGCCGCGCACTTTGATGGTGGTTTGCATGATTGCTCCTGTTCAGGCTGTGAATGACAACTGGTTGGACCTGTTGAGCATAGCACAGCCTGATGGGCCGCTTTAGCAATCCTTCAGAGTCGCGAGCCGCTTCACAATTTCAGCCGCGCGCTGTTCCGCTCCACCAGCGCACTGCCAATACCCGGCACTTCTTTCAGCTGCTCAATGGCGCTGAAGGGCCCGTACTGCTCACGATAGCTGACAATCGCCTGCTCTTTTTTCAGTCCAATACCGTTCATGGCGGTGGCCAGCTGCTCGGCCGTGGCCTGATTGATGCTGACCTGTTCCGGCTGCGGCGTGGACACCTGCGTCGCCTGCGTTTCACTGGGGCTTTCCGCCGCCGCCAGTCCGCTGGTCCAGAGCGCGCCGCCCAGCGCCAGCGTGATGCAAAAGGCACGAAATGTTGATTTAACCATGCTGTGTTTCTCCTTGTGTTTGACAGCCACTGCAGGGTGGCACAAGCGAGAAACGCACTCAAAAGGCGATGATCAGAAATGGAAAAGGCCGCAGAAGCGGCCTTTCGGTATTGCAGCAGTTTACCTTTTTTTGTGAGGCTTACTGGTTTTGTGCGGCGGCGCCGTACTTAATCTTCGCCGCTTTACGCAGGTTTTCCAGCAGCGCTTCAAAGGCAATCTGCGCGTTGTTTTGCGTCACGCCTTTTACCATTTCATCGATCTGCGCCTGCGGCATGTTGCCCGCGCTGACCTTATCCAGCGCGACCAGCACCACGTTGCCCTGCATATCTTCGCTGACACCCCAAGACGGCTTGTTATCCGCTGGCTGTGGCAGGTTGAATGCGGCCTGAGCCACCGGATCCTGGGCGTTGCGATCGACGGTTTTGCTGGCGCTCAGCGTCAGGCCAGCCGCCTGTAGCGCGTCCTGTTTGCCCGCTTTCAGCTCGGTCAGCAGTTTGTCTGCCTGCGCTTTGGCCTGCTGCGTCGCTTTGTCATGCTTCAGGCTGTCGGCAATCTGCGCCTTGACCTGATCCAGCGGTTTAACCGCTTCCGGTTTATGCTCGCTGATGCGCAACACAAACGCCCGATCGCCATCGACGCTGATGATGTCAGAGTTGTTGCCCGGCGCGCCGTTCTGACCGGTCAGGCCACCGTTGAAGATCGCCTGTTTAACCGCATCGAAATCGAGATCGGCCGGCACGTTATCGCGGGTGATCCAGCCCGTTTCCACCACTTTCAGACCAGATGCCTGTGCGGCGCCCGCCAGGGATTCGTTGTCGTTGCTGGCGGCTTCGCTCACCTTCTGCTGCATCTTATAGAAGGCGTCGACGGCTTTTTCCTGCTTCACTTTATCCGCCACCGCGTCGTGCACCTCCGCCAGCGGTTTAACCTGCTCTGGCTGGATATCGTCCAGACGCACCACCAGGAAACCGACTGAGGACTTGATCACGCCAGACAGCTGGCCTTTCTGCGTCAGGTTGGCGTTTTTCAGCTCATCCGGCGTGGTGTTCGGCTCCAGCCAGCCCATGTCGCCGCCTTTACGCGCAGAGATTGGGTCGATGGATTTGCTCTTCGCCAGCGTGGCGAAATCCTCGCCCTTTTTCAGCGCATCCAGCACTGCGTTGGCATCGGCTTCGGTTTTGGTCTGAATGATGCTGTAACGGTTGCGCTGCGGCTGTGAATAATCGGCTTTGTGCTGATCGTACCAGCTCTGAATATCCGCTTCGCTGGCGTTCTCCTGCAGGCTGGCCGCATCCATTTTGATGTAGCTGACGCGGAACTGCTCAGGTGCCATAAAGCTGCTCTGATGCTGCTGGTAGTACTGATTGATTTCGTCGTCGCTGGCGGTTTGTTTCGTGGCCAGCGCGTTAACGTCAATCACCGCCTGACGAATCTCGCGCTGCTGCGAGACCAGATCCACCAGCTTGCTGGTTTCACCCTTCAGCATGAAGTCGGTATTGGCGATGGCGTTAATCAGCTGCTGCGTCGCCAGCTGCTTGCGCAGCGCTTCGGCGTACTGATCGGCACTGAAACCCATGCTGGCGATCAGGCCGTTGTATTTCGCGTTGTCGAACT
>NZ_VOQX01000210.1:0-2147 GCF_016643525.1 Pantoea sp. Morm
AAAATTAAGACACATAATAAACAGGTTATTTATCATGTGGTGCGACTGACCGATAATGTGACCTCCGGTATTTATGTCAACGTGCGATAGTCCTGCATGTAAACAGTTTGAGTAAATAGCCGTAGCCGACAAAGGGCCAATCCGCAGATTGGCCCTTTGTCGTTTTGCCTGGATCTGGGAGCCAGGTCTCATTTCGCCCCCTAATCCTTTAGCCTGAACTGCCGATGCTTGTTCTCAGAACACCTACCCAAAATGAGAGCAAGGATATGAAAACAGCATCGATTGATGAGCAATATAAGCTCAGCATCTGGCAGAACCTGCGCCTGATGCCTCTTTTCAGCATGATCTTTGGTGGCATTCTGCTGCTTTTTGCCCTGTGTATCGGCCTCGCCAGCTATTTTTTAATCCAGAGTAATAATTCCCTCAACGATGCGACGGATGAAATTCAAATCCGTATGGGCATCTCTAATAGCTCGAACCATTTACGTACCGCTCGCCTGAACGTGCTGCAATCAGGCGCCGCCGCCCGTATTGGCGAAATGGATGGCTATCGTGCCGACCTGGCGCGCACCGAAACCCGCATCAAACAAGCGCGCGACGGTTTTAAAATCTACATGGATCGCAAAGCGAAGACACCTGACGATATTGCACTGGATGCCCCTCTCACCGCGGCCTTCAATGACTATATCGACAAAGGTCTGAAGCCGATGATTGAATCGGCGAAGCAAGGCAGCTTCGAAGGGATCGTGGCGCAGGAAACCGACGTGACACGCAAGTTGGATGATGCGTATAACGCGGTATTACTGAAAGCGATAAAAATTCGTACTGACCGTGCCGAAGCGATCAACGCGGAAGCTGCGCACCAGTCCCGCGTCGGCTTTATTGCCATGGCTGTGGCCTTTGCTGCTGCACTGGTATTGGTGCTCCTCACCTTCGTCTTCCTCCGCCGTGTGGTGATCAGCCCGCTGCGTCAGTCAGTTGAGCGTATTGAGCGTATTGCGCAGGGCGATCTGACCGCACCGGAACAAGCGTATGGCCGTAGCGAGATCGGTAGCCTGTTGCATAATCTGCAACTGATGCAGGCCGCACTGGTGCGTACCGTAGGCACCGTCCGCGAAGGCGCCGTTGCCATCTATCAGGGTTCCAGCGAGATCTCCGCCGGTAACACCGATTTGTCTTCACGCACTGAGGAGCAGGCTTCCGCGCTGGAGCAAACCGCTGCCAGCATGGAACAGCTCACCGCGACCGTGAAGCAAAATGCGGAGAACGCCCATCATGCCAGTCAACTGGCTGCGGATGCTTCCGGCAAAGCCCGTAGCGGTGGTGAGTTGGTGCATGGCGTGGTGAAAACCATGAACAATATCTCTGGCAGCTCGAAGAAAATTGCTGAGATCACCAACGTCATTAACAGTATCGCCTTCCAGACCAATATCCTGGCGCTGAACGCGGCGGTAGAAGCAGCGCGTGCCGGTGAGCAAGGGCGTGGTTTCGCCGTCGTGGCGAGCGAAGTACGCAATCTGGCCCAGCGTAGTGCCCAGGCCGCGAAAGAGATTGAAACGCTGATTGCCGAGTCGGTTGAGCTGATTAATAACGGTTCACATCAGGTGGGTGAAGCTGGCTCGACCATGGGTGAGATCGTCGAGGCGGTGCGTCGCGTCACCGATATTATGTCGGAAATTGCCGCCGCCTCTGATGAGCAGAGCCGTGGCATTCAGCAGGTGAGTCTGGCGGTTACCGAGATGGACAACGTGACGCAGCAGAACGCCTCGCTGGTGGAAGAAGCCTCTTCAGCGGCAGCCTCGCTGGAAGATCAGGCGGGCCGTCTGACACAGGCCGTTGCGGCATTTAAACTTAACGATTCACCCGCATCGCGAGTGATGGCACCTTCATCAGGCACCCTGAAGGCCCCGACGCTGACACCGCGTCCAGCATTGGCAGCGGCGAACAGTAATGACAACTGGGAAACGTTCTAAACTGTCTCACCATTATTGATGGCGTCTGTTAATACACATCAGGTGCACCTTTGCGTGCACCTGATTTTTATGTCGCCTCAGGCTTCTTCGTAGGGCTCAACAAACACCCCTTCCGCATGGTCGCTTTCATTAAAGAACCAGATCCCCAGCGGATAATCCTCCAGCGCCACCAGG
>NZ_VOQX01000211.1:0-2120 GCF_016643525.1 Pantoea sp. Morm
ATTCGGCTCGCAATGCCGCGATTGCCTGGCTGATGAAGTCGTTTGGCAACTTTCACAATGATGTCAGTAAAGTGATGGAAACCTACTTCCATTACTGCTCGCTGTCGATGAGTTGTGAAGAGCTGGCGCGCACCTTCCTCTATCTCGCCAATCAAGGCCGCAGCCAGCACGATGAGTGGGCCGTGATCTCACCGCGTCAGGCACGTCAGGTGAATGCGTTGATGATGACCAGCGGCATGTATGACGGTGCTGGCGAGTTCGCCTGGCGTGTGGGAATGCCCGCGAAGTCGGGTGTGGGCGGCGGCATTGTCGCGGTCATTCCGGGGGAGATGTGTATCGCGGTGTGGTCGCCGGCGCTGGATCACTCCGGTAACTCCCTGGCGGGCACCGCGCTGCTGGAGAAACTCACCGAGCGACTAGGCCGCTCGATTTTTTAAACGCTCAACTCACCACGTGCAATGGGTTGCCCTGAGCAAATCCATCGAGATTGGCTGCGATGCCGCGCAACAGATTGGTGACTCCCTGCTGGCTGGCCCATGCGATATGCGGGGTCAGCAGCAGGTTGGGGACATCCGCTTGCAACAGCGGGTGATCGGCTACCGGTGGTTCCGTGCTGAGTACATCCAGCGCTGCACCGGCAATCACACCCTGACGCAGCGCGTGGGCCAGTTCCGTTTCATTGATCAGTCCACCGCGTGCAGTGTTGATTAGCCAGGCTGACGGCTTCATCTGCGCCAGCGCCTGCAAATCGATTAACTGCTGAGTTTGCGGCGTCAGCGGGCAATGCAAACTCAACACATCACTACGTGCCAGCACCTCTTCAAACGGAACATAACCAGCGCGCGGCGTTGAGCTTCCTTTGCGGTCCGCGTAGAGGACTGTCATGCCGAGCGCTTCTGCCATCGAGCCCACCGCGCTGCCGATGTCGCCTTTGCCGACAATCCCTAAGGTCGCACCAAAAATGTCCTGAATCGGCTGGCGATGGACACAAAAATGCGACGATGCAGGCCAGGCCGCGCGCGTGCTGTTGGCGTAATCCACCAGATGGCGACGCAGGGTAAATAAGGCGGCAATCACGCCTTCGGAGACGCTTCGCGTGGAGTAGCCGGGCACATTACTGACCACGATGCCGCGTTCACGACATGCATCCAAATCGATGCAGTCGTAACCCGTTGCCGCGACACAGATGTAGCGCAGATCCGGCAACTGCTTCAGTGTTTCCGCGCGCAGCGGCACTTTGTTGGTGATGGCAATCTGCGCGCCCTTTAAGGCAGAAATAATGTCGTGCTGTGCCGTTGTTCCACGAAAATCCCATTCCGTACACCACTCCGGGCGTGTCGGCGGTGTAGGCAGCGTATCACCATCCAGCATCACTATTTTCATCGCTTCTCCGTTTACATGTTTCCGCACTGTTCTCATCAGGTTGCATTTAGGTTAACAAATGCAGCGCATAAAGTGACTTTTTTCAAAAGGTGCGAATTTTTTCTAAATTAGCCTGAGTTTCTGTAACCCTTCTGCGGCAATGGCGTTACACTTCGGCCTCATTTGTTGAATCATTTCGTCGCCGCCATGACCTTTTCACATCAACTTCGCCAGCGCCTGACTGCCTGTATCGCCATCCTGGCGGTGCTGCTGCTGTTTGTCGCGCCGATCGTGTCGAAAACGTTGATGGAACGACAAAGCCGCATGATGGACATGCCATCCCATGGCATGACGTCTGAAATGTCGATGCATCATCACGAAATGATGATGGATATGGCGATGCCGGGCATGGACCATCACATGATGGAAGACGGTGAATTCGCCTGCGGCTACTGTGACTTGCTGGTGCATGTGCCGTTGATGATGTGGGTGTTTATCCCCTTCATCTGGCTGATGATGGTGATTTCTCGCGCCCCACCGCTGCCGCCTCTGCAGGCTCCGGTGATCCGACGCTTTAGCCCAACACACCGTCCGCGTGCGCCGCCTGCTGTTCTCTCCTGCTGATAACATCATTAACGACGCACCTTTTTGCGTCACGGCATTCTCTAACCGGAAGGAAGACGGCTTTGTCTGCTGCTCACTCTGCAGCACCGCGTGGTGCGGTGCTTAATCTACTTCGCCGCTTACATTTTTATATT
>NZ_VOQX01000212.1:0-2120 GCF_016643525.1 Pantoea sp. Morm
GAATGCATTGCCGGTGACGCCGAGTGGGAGATGGCGATCTTCGATCTCTAGAACCGTATTCTGGAAATCGGCAAAACGCGTTTGCTGATCACCGTCGATCGTCCACCGCGTCAGCTCAATCTCGGCCTGCCGGACTTAGCTTCCCGTCTCGACTGGGGACAAATCTATCGTTTGCAGCCATTGTCAGATGAAGACAAACTCCAGGCGATGCAAATGCGAGCTGGGCTGCGTGGTTTTGAGTTACCGGAAGATGTCGGGCGCTTCCTGCTGAAACGCCTCGACCGCGAAATGCGTACGCTGTTTGATACCCTCGATCGATTGGATCGCGCTTCTATCAGCGCACAGCGCAAGCTCACCATTCCTTTTGTTAAAGAAGCGCTGGGGCTTTAAACAATCTCCAGCACCGCTTCCGGTGGACGGCCAATGCGTGCCTGATCACCGTTGATCACGATGGGGCGTTCGATCAGTTTCGGATGCTCAACCATCGCCTGCAGCAGTTGATCTTCACTCAACTGGCTGTCTGCCAGATTTAACTCCTTATAAAGATCTTCTTTGCGGCGCATCAGATCGCGCGCACTGCCCATGCCTAGCTGTTGCAGCAGTTTTTTTAGCGCCTGCACGTCAGGCGGTGTTTCAAGATACAGCACCACTTCAGGTGCTATGCCTTTTTCCTGCAACAGCGCCAGGGTTTCGCGGCTCTTGCTGCAGCGCGGGTTGTGATAAATGCTCACCATTATTTTTATCCTTTCTGATACTGACGGAACCGCTTTTGCAGTTCGCGGAACTGGTCGATGCGGGCATCATAACGCGCCTGTTTCAGGCTACCGAGCGGCACCTGGGCGCTGGCGCTGCTGAGGGTAGTGATCGCCTGATCGAGCTGGCCGTTGAGTGCTAATCCTTCCGCTCGAGCCGACAACTCCTCATCCCGTAATCCCTGTGCTGCCGAGGCTTGTGCCAGTAAATCCCAGGCGTTGACGTCATCGGGATGAGCAAAGGTATAGCGATTAAGGATACGCGTGGCATTAGCTGGCTGTTTTGCCTCGACGTAGGCGTTAGCGAGGTTGAGCTGTAATACCGGATTGGTGCTGCTACCTTTAGCGCTGGTCAGCATGTTGATGGCCTGTTGCGGCTGGTTCAGGCCGATGTCGATATCCGTCATGATATCCAGCAACCAGACGTTATCCGGCTGTTTCGCCAGCATTGGCGTAATAATTTTTTTCGCGCTGTCGAAGCTTTTTGCCTGCAGGAACTGCACCGCTTTACCGTATTGCGATGCCATTTGCTCACGTGAGTTGCCTTTGGCGTATTCATTTAACAGCTCATCGGTCAGCTGATTACGGCCAGTAGCGTACATACCCAACGAGCGCACTTTCGCCATGTAGAAGCCTTCCGATGACTGCACCACCACCGGGCGCATCTGGTTGGCACGGTTACGCGCATCGGCCAAACGGCTATCCGGTAAGGGGTGCGTCAGTAAAATTTCCGGTGGTTTGGAGGAGAAGCGGCTTTGATCGGCGAGCTTCTGCAGGAAAGCTGGCATCGCCTGCGGATCGAAACCCGCACGTTGCAGCACCTGAATGCCGATGCGGTCGGCTTCCTGCTCGTTGGCCTGAGTAAAGCTGATCATGCCCTGCTGCGTGCCCGCCAATGTACCGGTCAATGCTGCCATCCCGGCTTGTGGGCTGGCAATGGCGAGCAGAATCGACCCTAATGCACCCACCCAGGTGAGTGGCGCATTACGCTTCTGCTCTTCCATCGCACGTGCCAGATGACGTTGGGTGACGTGGGAAATTTCGTGCGCCATCACCGACGCCAGTTGGCTTTCATTGTCGGTGTAGCGGAACAATGATGAATGCAGCACTACGTTGCCGCCGAAAAAGGCGAAAGCGTTCAGTTCGTCATTCTGAATGAGAAAGAAGTGAAACGGCGTGCGCACCGAATTGGCATGCGCCACCAGGCGTTGCCCTAACTCATTGATATATTGATTTAATAGCGGATCGTTAATCAACGGCGCACTGGCGCGCAGTTGGCGCACGTAGAAGTCGCCAATTTGTAATTCCTGATTAATGGATAGCGTTGAACCCGCTGTGGTTCCCATATCGGGCAGATTATCACTGACG
>NZ_VOQX01000213.1:0-2058 GCF_016643525.1 Pantoea sp. Morm
TTAAAAAACTTTCCCTTATCGACCCAACCACATAAAGCCATGCCATTTTCACATTCGAGCACAACCATTGTATTTCTTCTTTTTTGACGCCGAACAATTGTGCCCACCTCCATCATGTTGATGCCTGTCTAGAGAAGCCTTTCCCATCTTCATTTCTGTTTAAGAGCACCGATCTGACAATAAATTCGTTACACCTTTTGAGTTCGTCAATTTCGGGCTGAATTTTCCCGTAAACTCGCATCCCTTCCAGCATCATAAAAATGCTTATTGCCATTGTTCGTGGGCTTTCATCGCACCGAAAAAGCTGCTGCGTCTGACCTCTGCATAATATTTTCTCCAACTGATTGATTATTGAATTGAATTTATGATGAACCTTACTTTTTATCTCTGCATCACCCGGTAGAAGTTCACTGGCCGCGGCAATGGTAAAACAACCTTTTTCTCCATCAGGAGAAGATGATAAAAGCGCTACAAATTCTAACGTTTCGCGCAATGCCTTTTCTGGAGATAACTCCGCATCGCGTTCTGCTGCTCTGGAAACACCTTCATCCATGTATTGCTGTAAGGCCGCGAGATAGATTGTGCGTTTATCAGGGTAAAGCTTATAGATACTTGCGCTTGCAAGACCAGAGGCTTTCATGAGGTCGGACATTGATGTTGCCCGATATCCTTTTTGCCAGAAGCATTCCAGCGCGGTATTGAGAAATGTTTCAGGATCGAATTCTCGGGGTCTACCAACAGATGCTTTCATATAATCCTCCATAAGTGAGCATTATTGTAGATCGATCAATCTACAATTAAAAGTCCCTTTTTAAATTGACCTGACAAACTTGTCCAGGCTGCAAATCTTGATGAGAAAATGTCCGTTCCTTACTCATAGCGGACCTTAGTCTGCCGTTGCAAGAATACATGACGTCTGGCTGTCATCGGGTATTATTTAATAACCGGGATATCGCGCAGTCGCGTGGTGTACCGTGGAGACAGCATTTCGCGCTTCATCTGCCAGCTGCTGTCCTGAGCCCCCTGGCCCGCAAACCACACCTTTCCCCGGCCCGAACGGTTGATGCCGTCCAGCGCCGCCATCAGTGCGTCAGCGTTGGCGCGCGGCAGCTGCTCGCTGAACATGTCGAACTGCGCCACGCCAGAGTGATAAAAATCACCCAGCATGACGCCGGCCTTCGCGTACCGGTAGCCGTCACGCCAGATAGTACCCAGACCCCGCAACGCGGAATCAATGATGTCCCGCGTATCATTCGTCGGATAGTCGCAGATGCACGATGCGGAGTTCGAGTACTGCGGCCCTTCCCCGTGCCGGCCCGTGGCGATAGAGACGCTGATGTGCCGGCAGCGGGCGTCCTGCTCCCTGAGCTTTTCCGCCGCGCGCGTGGCGTAAAGCACCACCGCCTGCTGCATGTCCTCCAGACGCGTGACGCGCTGCCCGAAGGAGCGCGAGTTCACTATCTGCTGCTTCGGCGGCGGTGCGTCCTCAAGCGCCAGGCAGGACTCTCCGTTCAGCTCGCGCGCGGTGCGCTCGGTGATGACGTCAAAGTTCTTTCGTATCATGCTGGCGTTGCTGTCGGCCAGCTGCAGAGCCGTGGTGATGCCCAGCTGGTTCATGCGCACGCTGATGCGCCGCCCGATGCCCCAGACGTCGCTGACGTCAGTCAGCTGCAGCAGCTTCCGCTGCCGGCTCCGGTCGGACAAATCCACCACGCCCTGAGTCTTCGTCCACTTTTTGGCCGCGTGGTTGGCGAGCTTCGCCAGCGTTTTGGTCGGCCCGAAGCCCACGCCGATCATCAGCCCCGTTTCCTGCCGGATGCGCGCACGCATCTGCTGGCCGAACGACTCCAGCGGGATCAGGCTGCCAATCCCGGTCACGTCCAGAAAGCTCTCATCGATGGAATAGACTTCCTGCCCCGCCGCCATCTCTCCCAGTATGGCCATCATGCGCGCCGACATGTCACCGTACAGCTCGTAGTTGGAGCTGAACACGTGCACGCCGTTCTCGCGGAAGAAACGCTCGTTCTGAAACAGCGGGGCGGCCATTTTAATGCCCAT
>NZ_VOQX01000214.1:0-2011 GCF_016643525.1 Pantoea sp. Morm
GCAGCGCCAGCGCCGACAGCTTCAGGCTGAGCAATGGCTATGTGGCAGCCGGGCCGTGGCAGTATGGTCTGTACAGCTTTGCACCGGGCAGTAGCGCAGGCGGCAACGTATGGGACTATCGTCTGGCAAACAACTTCATCTGCAGCGATGGCTCACTGTGCCAGCCGCAGGCGGGCAGTGCGGTTAAGGCGGTGCGTCCGGCGGTCACGCCGCAGGTGCCGTCCTGGATCTCCGCACCGGTTGGGCTGGCGTACTACTCGCTGGCAGTCACTGACGATCTGCATAAGCGTCTCGGCGAACTGCGCCAGCAGCCGGCGGACAGCGCAGAGATGTTTATCCGCTACCTCGGTTCGGATTTGCAGTATCGAAGCAATCGCGGGCTGGACGCCTGGGGTTATGATTTCGACCTCAACTACAGCGCCGTACAGCTGGGTGGCAATTTGCTGCGCGCCGATGGCGCTGAAGATAGCGTACGTGGCGGCGTCGCCTATACGCGCGGCAACACGCGCATTCGCCCGCATGCCGCTGACGGGTACAGCTCCACCAGCTTTGATAGCGATACGTTGTCACTTTATGGCACCTGGCTGAGCAGCAGTGGCTGGTATGTGGATGGTTCGCTGAGCTGGAGCGGCTACCGTGGCGAAACCGACATTGCGCGGCAGAAAGCGGTCGCTAAACCCAAAGGGCACGGCTGGACGGCGTCAGTCGAGTCTGGCTATCCGCTGATGCTGGCCGGTGATGTGCGCCTGGAACCGCAGGCACAGGTTAGCTGGCTGCGTATGAACATGGACAGTTTTACCGATGCTGACGGCGCGCGCGTCTCTTTTAACGATTACGATCAAACCATAGGCCGGCTCGGCGCACGCGTGGCGCGCAGCTGGCAGGACAGCAGTCAGAACCAGTACACGCCGTATCTGCGCGCTGACTACTATCGCGGCTGGGGCGGTACGGCGCAGGTCAGGGTCGGCACCAGCGACAGCGACCTGAGCCAGAGCTTCAGCAGCGGCAAATTTGGCCAGATGTGGGACGTCGGCCTCGGCGGCACGGCGACCCTTATCAACAACGTGGCGCTTTATGCCGAGGCGGATTACCGCAAAGAGATTTCCGGCAACGGCGTCAAAGGCTGGCGCTACAATGCCGGGGTGCGCTGGTCGTTTTGAACGTAAATGACCACCTTAAACCTGCAATTACAGGCGGCGCTGTGATGCGGCGTCGAACAGCATCGCACGTTCGCTGTCCAGCGCGACCGGTAAAATATCACCGGCGCGCGCGCCGGAACGCTGGGTGGTAAACAGCATCACCGGGTGACCAAACAGCGAACCGTGAATCAGTTCGGACAGGCCGGTCGGCTCCACCAGCGACACCTCAAGGGGCAGCGCATGCTGCTCACCCGGCTGCGCCAGGCTGATGTTTTCCGGACGGATGCCATAAATGACGTCACGGCCAGCGGCCTGTGCCGCCCAGTGCGTATTCAATGGCAGCTGAGCGCTGTCGCTGATACGCACGCCGCTGGGGGTCACCACGCCGTTGATGAAATTCATCGAAGGTGAACCGATAAAACTGGCGACAAACTTATTGGCCGGTGTGTCGTACAGCTCCAGCGGTGTGCCCACCTGTTGAATAACGCCGTGGTTAAGCACCACGATGCGGTCAGCCAGCGTCATTGCCTCGACCTGATCGTGGGTAACATAAACGATGGTGTTGTTCATTTGCTGATGCAGTCTTTTGATCTCCACGCGCATCTGGCCGCGCAGTTGCGCATCGAGGTTGGAAAGCGGCTCATCAAACAAAAACACCTGCGGCTGACGCACAATGGCGCGGCCCATCGCCACGCGCTGCCGTTGTCCACCCGACAGCTCTTTTGGCCGGCGATCAAGCAGGTGCGTCAGGCTGAGAATCTCCGCCGCTCGCCGGACTTTCTCCTCAATCTCAGCACGCGGTCGTTTCTGAATTTCAAGGCTGAAGCCCATGTTGCGCGCGACCGTCAGATGCGGATAGAGCGCGTAGCTCT
>NZ_VOQX01000215.1:0-1977 GCF_016643525.1 Pantoea sp. Morm
ATAAGGCGCGCACGCGGCAGCGCATTCTGGAAGAAGCGGCGGTGGTGATGCGCGAATGCGGCACCGAAGGCATTGGCGTGGCAGCGCTGATGAAGCGCGTCGGCCTGACGCACGGCGGGTTTTATGCGCACTTTGCCTCGCGTGAAGCGCTGGTCGAAGCGGTGATTAGCGAGATGTTTGCCGACTCGGCGCAGCGTTTTGCCGCCGTGCTGGCGGTTGAGGATCCGGCTGAACGGCTGAACCAGTGGATCGATCGCTATCTGTCGGACCAGCATTGTGGCGCGCCGGGTGAGGGCTGTCCGATACCGGCGCTGGTCAGCGAAGTGGCGCATTTACCGCCGGATGCGCGGGCGCTGTTTTCGGCGAAGCGCGAAGCGGTGCGGCGCCAGCTGGTGCAGGCGCTGCAGCAGCTGGGACATGCGCAGGCGGAAAGTATCGCCAGCAGCATGCAGGCCGAAATGGTCGGTGCGCTGGCGCTGGCGCGCGCCTGCACCGATGAAGCGGAAGCGCGCCAGATGCTGGAGGCGACGCGTCAGGCAGTCAAACTGCGCGCCGGGCTGGTGACAGCATGAGCGATCACGACATCCGCGACATTATCGCGCCCGATTTGCAGGTGCTGTTCTGCGGCATCAATCCGGGCAAATCCTCGGCGCATACCGGTTTTCACTTTGCGCATCCCGGCAACCGCTTCTGGAAGGTGATTCATCAGGCCGGATTTACCCGCGAACAGCTGCTGCCGGAGCAGGAACAGCGGCTGCTGGAGACCGGCTGCGGCATCACCATGCTGGTAGAGCGCCCCACCATTCTGGCCAGCGAGCTGGCGGGCGCGGAGCTGCGCGACGGCGGTGCGCGTCTGCAGGAAAAGGTGCTGCGCTTTCAGCCGCGCACGCTGGCCGTGCTGGGTAAGGATGCGTTTCAGAAGGCGTTTCGTCAGCGCAACGTGGCATGGGGCGAGCAGCCGCAGCTGCTGGGCGAAACCCGTTTATGGGTGCTGCCCAATCCCAGCGGATTAAACCGCGCTTCGCTGGAGGAGATGGTCGCCGCTTATCGCCAGCTTCATGATTGGTTACAGAATAAGGCGTGAGCTGGCTCTGTTTCATCAGGTAATAACGTTGTTCATCGTTTTGTTTCTGGCTAAACCGGATGCTCCACGCAAAAAAAGGAGCAGGGAGATGAAGCAACGCACCATGGTTCTGGCGGCACTGCTGCTGGCGGCGCAACCGGGCGTCCAGGCCGCAACGCTGAAGGTATTCAGTTCCGGCGGTATGTACCCGGTAATTGAAAGCCTGAAGCAGGATTATCAGCAGCAGAGCGGTGACAGCATTGAGCTGGAAGCGGCGCCGTCGATGGGTGACACGCCGCAGGCGATTCCTAATCGCCTTAAACGCCATGAAAGCGCCGATGTGCTGGTAATGGTGGATTACGCCATCAAGCCGCTGGAGCAGGCGAAATGGGTGGATAGCGCCAGCCATCAGGTGCTGGCGCACTCGTACATTGCCATGGCGGTGAAACAGGGCACTACGCCGCCAGATATCAGTACCGTCGCGAAGTTCAAACAGGTGCTGACCTCCGCTTCAAGTATCGCCGTGTCTGACAGCGCCAGCGGCAAATATATTCAGAGCAAGATGCTGGATAAGCTGCAGCTGGGCCCGAAAACGGCGGCGAAGATTACTGTGATTCCGGCCACGCCGGTGGGGGAGGCGGTCGCGCAGGGCAAAGCCGAGCTGGGCTTTCAGCAGAACAGCGAGCTGAAGGCGGTGAAAGGTATTACTATCGTGGGACTGATTCCGCCGGCGGCACAGCAGGATACGTTGTACGGTGCGGTGATCACGCGCAGCAGCCAGCAGCAGAAGGCCGCGGCGAAGTTCGTGAAATACTTGCAGAGCGACAAGGCGCGCAGCGTGATGCAGGAGAAAGGGCTGACGCCATACTGAAGACAATAAAAAACCCCGGCAAGCCGGGGTTTTTACTGACCAG
>NZ_VOQX01000216.1:0-1962 GCF_016643525.1 Pantoea sp. Morm
TGCTCGTGGTACGGTGACAAACTGATTGGTTCTACCGTGGCGAACGAGCGCGGCCAGTGGAAACTGGACGTTGAGCTGGATGACGGTGAGCACTCGCTGGTCGTGGATTCCGTCAGCAAAGGCGGCACCGTTTCTGAGAAAACCGATCCGTTCAAACTGGTTATCGACAGCAACATCCTGCCGGCGCCGGTGGTGGATGAGATGGTCGCCAACAACGGTGATGAAGAGCGTGTTCTGCAGCCAGGCGATTCAACTAACGACACCACGCCAGTGCTGCGCGGTGAAGGCAACGACGGCGACATCATCTATGTAATTGTTGACGGCGGCACTGAGCCGGTGGCAACCGCGATTGTTAAAGATGGCAAGTGGGAAATTGAATTACCAGAGCTGGCAGAAGGTTCACACGATATTGAACTGATCGCCAAAGATCCGGCTAGCGGCAAAGAGTCACCGACTTCAGATCCAATCAACGTGATTATCGATATTACGCCACCGGATCAGCCGAAACCACCAACGATTGTCGATAACGAAGGGGAGAACACCGGTCCGGTTGAACCAGGTAAGCCAATCGATGACAACCGTCCAGGTTTCGGCGGCGAAGGCGGTACCCCTGGCGACAAAGTGGAAGTCATCATTGATGACGGTAAAGGTAATCCGGTGGTGATTGGTACCGGTATCGTGGGCGAAGACGGCAAGTGGGAAGTGAAACCTGAGAACCCAATCGATGACGGTAACTATCAGGTTATCATCGAGATCACCGATCCGGCCGGCAACGAATCGCAGCCATCCGATCCTATCGATCTGATTATCGATACCAAAAAGCCTGGCTCAATGGAAGGTTCGTACATACTGGAGGATAACGTCGGTCCTATCCAGGGTGAGATCGAAAATGGCACGGTCACCGATGACAAACAGCCAACGCTGAAGGGCACGTCACCGGATCTGTCGCAGGTCATCATCTACATCGACGATCTGGAGCCGATCGTGGTTGACGTCGTAAACGGCGAGTGGAGCTACGAGCTGCCAGAACTGGGCGAAGGCAACCATAAAGTTGAAGTACAGCCAGTGAGCCAGTCCGGTGTGAAAGGCGATAAAGAGGCGGCGATTAACTTTGACGTTGATACCACTAAGCCGGTGCCAGTAGAAGGCGGCGACAAGGCTAACTTCGAAGGCGTCTTCGCTGATAAAACCGGCACTGAAATTCCTGTACGGCCGGACACCAACGATGACACGCTGATCTTCAGAGGTAAGGGCTCAGAAGACGGTACTATCGTGATGATTTGGGGCGACGAAGCGCGTACCCAGCTGATCGGTTCTACCGTGGTAGAAAACGGCGTGTGGCGCTATGAGTCAGACAAACTGGCAGAAGGCGATTATGCCTTTAACGTCACGGTTCGCGATGCAGCCGGAAACGAACTGGTCATCGACCATACCGTTAAGACCAACGTCGACGTCACCCCGCCGCCGCCGCCAGAAATCAACTCGATCTTCGCTGCGGGTGCTACGGATGTAGAAGGGCTGATGAGCATGTCGCTCAACGACATCATGACGCAGGGTCAGGATTCACTGTTTATCGACAACGGCAAGTCACAGCTGGTAGTGAACGCTAAACAGGGCGAGGCGCTGACGCTGGAAGACATCCTGCCAGCCGGTGAAGATGCCAGCTCCTGGCAGCAGGCGACCGGTACCGTCACCGTCGGCGGCACCGAGTACAACGTCTACAGCAACGGTGATGCGGAACTGCTGGTGCAGAACCTGCACAACGAACAGCACTGATCATTGATTAGCTGCTAAACAAAAGCCCCGGTCGCAAAACCGGGGCTTTTTTTATGCCTGCAGCGGAAAAATCAGGCGGTCGGTTCCAGCACCAGAATTTTCACGTCCACCACGTCATCTTTGATGGTGGCGCGGTGCGCATCCATGTGCGGCATCTGCTGATGCTGCTCCAGATGGCGCAGCGAT
>NZ_VOQX01000217.1:0-1932 GCF_016643525.1 Pantoea sp. Morm
GTTCCGCTTCGCCGTGCCCGGCATTTTGCTCGGCATTGCGCTGCGCGCCACGGCGCACAGCCTGCTGTTCTGATGCCCAACGCTTAATATCGACGTGATTCAGGCCGCTTTGAAAACGGCCATCCCGACTCACGTAGCGAAAAATGACAATATTACATCCAGAGCAGCTCAGGCTTATTGAAGGTAACAAATTTCTTGGTAAAGAACCGACACTCATCAATAGCCAGATTAATTTTCATGGTAAGAACAATATTCTGATATGTGAGGAGGGCGTAGTCCTGCAGGATTCCGTACTGGATTTTCGGGCGGATAATTCAATCATTTATTTGAGCCAAAGTGCGATACCCTATATCGTTAAAATAATAGCATTCTCAAATTCGGTCTGCTTCATCGGCAGACATAATTACTTCAATGAAAAGTTAACGCTGATTCTCTCAGAAGAAAAAAATATCATCATTGGCAATCATTGTTGTCTCTCCTTTGGTATCTGGATGCGAACCGCCGATCCTCATCTGATATATAACATTGCGGATAATCAGCGCATCAATCATTCCCGTAGTATTTATGTCGGCGATCACGTCTGGATCGGACAAAACGCCATGGTTTTAAAAGGTTCATCGATCCACTCCGGCAGCGTAATTGGTGCCATGAGTCTGGTGGCGGGGAAAACGATACACTCCAATAGCTGCTGGGGCGGAAACCCAGTGAAAATGCTTAAAGAGAATATTGCCTGGTCCGGAGAAAGCGTTCATCACTGGACAGAAGCGACAACGCGTGCCTGGAACATGTGCGATACCGAATCAGTGCAGTTTAACCATGACGACCATGTATTAAATATTGCCGTGATTGAACAGGGTTTTAAAGATGCCAGCAATGTTGTTGATAAATGCCAATATCTATTGAAGCATATCGTTAAAAACGAAAATAAAAACCGTTTTTATGGTTAAGGTAAATTAAAGGGCTAATGATGTCAGCCAATCCGTGTTAACCAGCCGCAGACCGCCATTAATAACGATCTGCGCGACCAGGTTACACGGTAAAGTTACGCATCCGCGCCAAACGCCAGCGCTTTCTGCGCGCGCAGCTCTGCCAGCCGGGCTTCCAGCGCGGCTTCGATGTGCTGATAGGCCGTGCTGCCCAGCGCCAGCCGCAGCGGCATCGTTTCCTGATCCAGCGTCGCCAGCGTGGCCGCCACACATTTTCCGGCATCACCCAATATAGCAAAGTCACCCGCTTCAATCGCCCGACGCAACTGTCCGGACGCGTTGTCGCGATAGGCGTCGAGCGGCGCAGCGATATCCAGCCCGCAGGCAAAATTGGTGGCGGTCGGGCCCGGCTCCACCAGCAGCAGCTCGATGCCAAAGCTGGCGACTTCCTGGCGCACCGCTTCGACAAAACCTTCAATTCCCCATTTGCTGGCGTGATACAGGCTGAAATTGGGATACGCCACCTGACCGCCCTCGGAAGAGATCTGCGCAATGCGGCCACCGCCCTGCTGGCGCAAATGCGGGATGACGGCGCGAATCAGCTGGATCGATCCGGTGAGATTGGTGGCGATCTGGCGTGCAATCTGCGCGTCGCTGAGCTCTTCCGCCGCGCCAAACAGACCGTAAGCGGCGTTGCTTACCACCACATCAATACGCCCGACGCGGGCAAAGGCGGTGGCGATGGCCGGAGCGATACTGGCCGTTTCGGCCAGATCCAGCCGCATCACCAGCAGCCGATCGCCATATTGCTGCTGCAAATCTTCCAGCGCCTGCTCGCGGCGCACCGTTGCCACCACGCGATCGCCGCGCTCAAGTAAACGTTCACTCATCAGTCGGCCCAGTCCGCTGCTGGCACCGGTAATTAACCAGGTTTTCATTTTGCGCTCCTCATGTTGAAAACCTGATGATAGATCGCTTTACTGGTGGTCATAATCCCCCCAATTGC
>NZ_VOQX01000218.1:0-1930 GCF_016643525.1 Pantoea sp. Morm
CTGTTCAGGCAGCGGGAGTGACTGCCAGATGGCTTGTCCCTGCACACGCACCTCATCAAGCACACGCTGCCACGGCAGCTGCTGCGCGGCAGCGCGAGCGACTTCATCACGAATATGCCGCAGCCAGCGGCGCGCGCTGGGCTGAGATTGCGCGGCCACTGTCCACTCCGGCCATTCGCCGCTGAGATTGGCGCGTGACAGTTGTCCGCGCCGTGAGAACGCCAGCAGCAGCCCCTGATGGTCACGCGTCGCCAGCGAAGCCACCACATCAGCCATGCTCAGGCCGGTGCCGACAATCGCCACCGATGCGTCAGGCTCAACGTTATCCAGCACGCCTGGCTGCCACGGGTTAGCAATCAGCGCCGGATGGTCGGCAAACGGCTGTAGCATACGTGGCAGCGACGGCGGTGGATGGCTGATCGCCAGCGCCAGGATGTCGCCAGTCAGGGTTTCACCGTTACTCAACAGCAGTTGTTGCCCTTCCCATGCCAGCGCACGCGCCTGAACGTGACGCAGAGTGACATGCGGATGCGCCTCAGCGGCGGCGACAAACTGCTGAGCCAGATAGCGGCCAAACAGCGCGCGCTGCGGATACACCGCGCCATCGGCACAGTGTGCTGCCGAATCCAGTGAACATTCCGGTTGCTGACGATACCAGCGATCAAAGGCGCCCTGCTCTTCTCCGTTGAGCTGCATACGCGCAGCCGGCACGTTGATGCGGTGTGCCGGTTCCAGCGTGGAATAGGCAACACCGGCGCCGAGGCTGGCGCGCGGTTCGACCACTGTAATCAGTAGCGGCGCGAGCGACGTGCGGGCAAGGTGAATTGCCAGCGCTGTGCCGCTGAAGCCCCCGCCGACAATAATGATGTGCGCTGTTGCCATCGCCTTCTCCTGCATCAGCTGGCGCTCGTCTGTTTCGCCGATGGGCGCTTATCGCCGCCGATGGTTTCACCAAACGGGCCAGTGTTAATGGTACGGGCGCGCTGCTGCTGACCGTGAGCCAGCGGTAACAGCGGCAGCAGCAATTCAGCCACGCGATGTGCCTCTTCCAGATGCGGATAGCCCGATAGAATGAAGTTAGTCACGCCGAGCGCATGGTATTCCCGGATGCGTTCAGCGACCTGCTGCGGGCTGCCCACCAGTGCCGTGCCGGCACCGCCGCGCACCAGTCCGACGCCTGCCCACAGATTCGGCGCAATGTAGAGATTATCGCGCGAACCGTTGTGCAGCGCACTCATGCGCGCCTGACCGGCGGAATCCATGCGGGCAAAAATCTTCTGCGCCTGAGCGATAGTGTCGTCATCCAGATGGGCAATCAGTTTATCCGCCGCCGCTCGGGCTTCTTCTTCGGTTTCACGCACAATCACATGCAGGCGGATACCGTATTCGAGTTTCCGGCCGCGTGACTCAGCGCGCTCACGCACGACCGCCAGTTTTTCTGCTACCTGCGCCGGTGGCTCTCCCCAGGTGAGATAGGTGTCAATCTGCTGCGCCGCCACGTCGATTGCTGCCTCCGATGAGCCACCAAAGTAGAGCGGTGGACCGTTTTCCTGCACCGGTGGAAACAGCACCTCAGCGCCTTCAACCTGAATATGCTCGCCCTGATAATCCACTTTTTCGCCGCGCATCAGCCGACTATACACATCCAGAAACTCGCGAGTCACTTCATAACGTTCGCTGTGGTTGAGGAAGATGCCGTCGCCTTTGTTCTCTACCGGATCGCCGCCGGTGACCACGTTAATCAGCAGACGGCCTTCCGACAGACGATCCAGCGTGGTAGCCATGCGCGCTGCCAGCGTGGGTGGCTGTAACCCTGGCCGTACGGCGACCAGATAGCGCAGCCGGCGCGTCATTGGTGCCAGCGCGGAAGCCACCAGCCAGGAATCCTCACAGCTTTTGCCTGTCGGAATGAGGACGCCGTAAAAGCCCA
>NZ_VOQX01000219.1:0-1879 GCF_016643525.1 Pantoea sp. Morm
CGGTGACCTCAACCGCCACTAACGCACTGGGCCTTGGACTGGCGACCACGCTGGTACTGACCATCACCAACAGTGCGATTTCCGCTTCGCGCCGCTGGGTGCCGGGTGAAATTCGTATTCCGATCTACGTAATGATCATCGCCTCGGTGGTGAGCTGCGTGCAGATGCTGATCAACGCCTATGCCTATGGCCTGTATCAGTCGCTGGGCATCTTTATCCCGCTGATCGTCACCAACTGCATTGTGGTGGGACGCGCGGAAGCGGTGGCATCGAAAAGCAGTATTCCCCTCTCCGCGCTGGATGGCTTTGCCATCGGTATGGGCGCAACCTGTGCGATGGTGACGCTGGGTTCGATACGTGAACTGATCGGCAACGGCACGCTGTTTAACGGCGCTGACCAGCTGCTCGGGCCGTGGGCCAAAGCACTGCGTATCGAAGTGGTGCATTTTGATTCGCCGATGCTGCTGGCGATGCTGCCGCCGGGCGCGTTTATCGGCCTCGGCATGCTGCTGGCCGGCAAGTACCTGATCGACCAGAAAATGAAGCAGCGCGCCTTACGTCAGGCTGAGGCTGCTGCTGCCGTGCCGCAGGGTGAAACCGGGAAGGCTGTGTGAATAAGGATAAACGCCTGCAGATCCTCACGCGGCTGCGTGATGCTAATCCCCATCCGACCACCGAACTCAACTTCAGCTCGCCGTTTGAGCTGCTGATCGCTGTGCTGCTGTCGGCGCAGGCGACCGATGTCAGCGTCAACAAAGCCACCGCCCGACTCTATCCGGTAGCCAATACGCCAGCGGCAATGCTGGCTCTCGGGGTGGAAGGCGTAAAAGAGTACATTAAAACCATCGGGCTGTTTAACAGCAAAGCCGAAAACGTCATCAAAACCTGCCGTATCCTGCTGGAGCAGCACGGCGGTACTGTGCCGGAAGATCGCGCGGCGCTGGAAGCCCTGCCCGGGGTCGGGCGTAAAACCGCCAACGTGGTGCTCAACACCGCTTTTGGCTGGCCTACCATTGCCGTAGATACCCACATTTTCCGCGTCAGCAATCGCACCCGCTTTGCGCCGGGTAAAAACGTTGAGGAAGTAGAGCAGAAGCTGCTCAAGGTGGTGCCGACTGAATTTAAGGTTGACTGCCATCACTGGCTGATTCTGCACGGTCGCTACACCTGCGTGGCGCGTAAACCGCGCTGCGGCTCCTGCCTGATTGAAGATTTGTGTGAATTTGCGGAAAAGACCGACTGATCGGTAACGGCGCGACGCTGCGCGCCGTACTCTCAGCAATAATCGTTATCGCGCCGCCTGCAGCCACGCCACCACCAGCGGCGACAGGCGGTTTTGTAACGCGGCGCGTTCTGACTGAAACAGCGTGGCGACAAAGAACGGATGATCGGTCAGCTCTACCCCGCGCACATCCCCCTGCAAATCCCATGAGGTAATGCGGAGATTGCGCGTGGCCAGCGCCTCGCTGAACTCAGCATTAACGCCAAAGTTGCAGTGATAGCCTTCATTACTCTGCAGCGCGCCATAGGCCTGAGCGATACGTGAACCCGGCTCAAACGTCACCTCACCGCGCTGTTCCACCAGCGAGCAGGCCAGCGGCGCAATCACCCAGCGCGCGTCAGGGTCGGTCTCGGCATGGCCAGCATCCTCCCAGCCCAGCACGTCGCGCGCGTACTCCACCACCGCATACTGAAAGCCGGCGCACGAGCCTAAAAAGGGTTTACCGCTTTCGCGCGCCCAGCGAATGACGTCGAACACGCCGGCATCATTCAGGAAGGGACTGCCAGGCACCACCCAGACGGCATCATAGTCGTGCAGACGCGGCAGATCGATTTCCGGCGTGGCGATCCAGTCGGCGGTTACGTCAAGGGAGAGTGT
>NZ_VOQX01000022.1:0-67512 GCF_016643525.1 Pantoea sp. Morm
GTAAAAGCAGTCGATGTGGCGGGTAACATCAGCAACTATGCGCCCAACTGGATGATTAACTATGACTCTGGCGTGAAGCACAGTTCTGGCGAAGAGAACTGGAACTGTCGCGCCAATACCAGCTGGCAAACCGGCCGGGTGTATCAGTACGGCGGGTTGAAAGTCACCGAACTGAAACATGGCACCAGCAACAACTGTTTCTATACCGGCATCATGAACCGGCCAGATGGCTATGAAAGCAAAGCGATTGAGATGCTGGATCATTCGGTCGTGCAGTTTGATTTTGGCGCCACCAATTACGTCGAGTTCAATTATGGCTATCTCCACAATTGCGATACCTACGTGGATATCTTCTCCCCCAGCGGCGAGCTGCTGGGGCGCGAATACCTGCAGCCCGGCGGCGCCAGCCGGTCTGAGCAGGGGTTGAACACCTTTAGCTGGCAGGCTCCGGCGGGCCAGCAGATTGGTTATATTGACGTCCATTCGGGCGAAGATCCGGATACCTATAAAAAAGTGCTGTGCTGGAACGTGCTGGTGAAGCGCGATGTCGGCTGGATTATTGATACTGTGCGCTGGGGCAAAGACGAGAGCCTGGTACAGCACCATACGCTGCCGGAAACGCTGGAACAGGAGGGCGCGCAGCTGCATCTGAATGATGTGCAGCAGTGGCTGGCGGCGCACAGCGGACAACTGCTGCAGGGCTTCTCTGCGCTGGTGCTGGAAGGAGAACATCAGCAGCTTGATTATCAGCAGCTGACGCAGCATATCAGCGGCCTGCAGCATATCGATCTCACCGGCTCAGGGGACAATCTGCTGCAGCTGGATGCGCAGCAGCTGTTACAGCAGGCGCACCAGGATGTGCTGCTGCCAGAGCGTACGCGCAGCTGGCTGATTGATGGTGATGCCGGCGACGTGGTGCAGCTCAGCGATAGCACGCAATTTTATCAGCAGTGGCAGCAGCAGGGGACGCAGCAGAGCGGTGGCAAAGTGTGGCAGGTGTTTGAGAGTCCCGACCACAGCGCAACGCTGTTAATCAATAATGAGGTGATGGTCGCCTGAGCGTAACAGATGCGGCCGTGCGGTTTAGTACGGCTGCCAGCGGAAAAGGCGCGTGCCTTCTCCGCTGAATTTACATGAACAGCTCCAGCAGCGAATTGAGGAACAGTTTGCCTTTTTCGGTGATCTGCCAGTGCTCTGGCTGCTCCTGCACATAACCGGCGGCAATGGCTGCGTCGATCTGCGGGCGAATCACTGCCTCTTCCAGCCCGGTGTAGCGCTGAAAGTCGGCGCGCGGCGCGGCTTCCAGCAGGCGGAAACGGTTCATAAAGAACTCGAACGGCTTGTCCTCGTCCGGCACGTCATGCTGCTTATCCAGATAGTTGCCCTTCATAAAACCGCGCGGGTGACGGGTTTTCACCGTGCGCACGATGCGCCCGTCCGGCTGCGTCAGCTTGCCGTGCGCGCCACAGCCGATGCCGAGGTAATCACCGAAGCGCCAGTAGTTCAGGTTATGCTCGCAGCGATAGCCCGGTTTGGCGTAGGCCGAGGTTTCATACTGCTGATAGCCTGCGGCGCTCAGCAGCTGATGACCCTGCTCAAAGATATCCCACAGCGCATCGTCATCCGGCAAAACCGGCGGGCGTGAACCAAACAGCGTGTTGGGCTCAATGGTCAGCTGATACCACGACAGATGCGGCGGGTTGAGGGCAATCGCCTGGCGCAAATCGTCCAGCGCCTCTTCCAGCGACTGATCCGGCAGGCCGTGCATCAGGTCGAGGTTAAAGCTGCGCAGGCCGAGACCGGCCGCCAGCTGTGCCGCGCGGACCGCCTCGTCCGGACCGTGGATGCGCCCCAGGCGCGTCAGCTTTTGCGGACTGAAACTCTGCACGCCAATCGAAATCCGGTTAATGCCCGCCCGCTGATAGCCGCTGAAGCGATCGGCTTCCACCGTGCCCGGATTGGCCTCCATAGTGATTTCGGCGTCCGCCGCCAGCGGCAGGCGCGCACGCACGCCGTCCATCAGCTGCTGCATCGCCTCGCTGCTCAGCAGGCTGGGCGTGCCGCCGCCGATGAAAATGGTGCGCACTTCGCGCCCGGCGGTCAGCGGCAGATCCTGGTCAAGATCGTTGAGCAGATGCTGCACATACTCGCTGTGCGGCACTTCGCCTTTGAGCGCGTGCGAGTTGAAGTCGCAGTACGGACATTTCTGCACGCACCACGGGATGTGGATATAAAGGCTTAACGGTGGTAACTCAGGCATTGCGCATCGCTTCCAGCAGCAGCGTCAATGCTTTACCCCGGTGCGACACGGCACGCTTTTCATCCTTGCTCAGCTCGGCGGCGGTTTTACCCAGCGCCGGCACGTAGAAGATCGGATCATAACCGAAACCGCCTTCACCGGCGGCCGCGCGGGTAATCTCCCCGGCCCAGCTGCCGTGGAACACCAGTGGCGTCGGGTCAGCGGCGTGACGCACGTACACCAGTACGCAGTGGAACTGAGCCTGGCGCTCGCCGTTCGGCACCAGCTCCAGCGCCTGCAGCAGTTTGTCGAGATTCTGCTGGTCGCTGGCATCAACGCCGGCATAGCGCGCCGAGTAAATGCCCGGCGCGCCGCCCAGCGCATCGACCGCCAGCCCGGAGTCATCGGCAATCGCCGGCAGGCCGGTGATCTGCGCCGCGTGACGCGCTTTCAGGATGGCGTTTTCGATAAAGGTCAGCCCGGTCTCTTCGGCAGACTCTACGCCCAGCTCGGTTTGCGCCACGATATCCAGGCCGAAGGCCGCTAACAGATCGGCCAGTTCACGTACTTTGCCCGGATTACCGGTGGCGAGCACAACTTTTTGCATAACAGTTCCAGATTAACGAATTACAGCAGGTACCAGAGACCCGGGAACAGGTCCATACCGAGGAAGTTCAGCGCATACAGCACCAGAATCACGATCATCGCCGAGAAATCGATGCCGCCCATCGCCGGCAGGATACGGCGAATCGGTGCCATCAGCGGTTCGGTCAGCTGGATCAGCACATAGTCCATCGCGCCGCGTCCCTGGCTGATCCAGCTCATCAGCGAGCGAATGATGATCACCCAGAACACCAGATAGCCGGCGGATTTGACCAGTGACAGCAGGCCCACCAGCAGGTTGGTCGGATCGACGGAGAACACCCCGACCTGAATCAGCAGCAGAATCGGATATTTCAGCGTGGTCAGCACGAATGCCAGCAGCAGTGACGCGGTGTCAATCGGTCCCAGCGCCGGCAAAATGCGGCGCAGCGGTTTAACAATCGGCTGGGTGATCTTCACGACAAACTGCGCCAGCGGATTGTAAAAGTCACAGCGTGACCACTGCATCCAGATGCGCAGCAGCAGCACCATCACGTACAGATCAATCAGCGTTTTGACTAAAAACGTCAGTGTTAACATGAGGTTCCTCAATTATTGTTGTGAAGGGCGTGCATAATCCCGCGCGCCAAATACCGCGGTGCCGATGCGCACCATCGTACTGCCTGCGGCAATCGCCGCATCCATATCGTCGCTCATTCCCAGAGAAAGCGTATCGACGCCTGGATAGTCCTGTTGCAAGGCGCGAAACGCGCTGGCCATCTGCTGGCACACCGCCAGCTGGCGCGCGTAATCCTGCTCGGGCGCCGGAATCGCCATCAGTCCACGCAGGCGCAAACGCGGCAGAGCGGCAATCTGTTGTGCCAGCCCGGCGACGGCCTCCAGCATGATGCCAGATTTGCTGTGCTCGTCACTGATATTTACCTGAATTAACACGTTGAGCGGCGGCAGCGCGGCCGGACGCTGATCGTTCAGCCGCTGCGCGATACGCAGACGGTCAACGGTATGGCACCAGGCAAAGTTTTCCGCCACCAGACGGCTTTTATTGGATTGTAACGGCCCGATAAAGTGCCATTGCAGATCAGGATGTGCGGCCAGTTCGGCAACTTTTTCAACCCCTTCCTGCACGTAATTTTCACCGAAGGCGCGCTGTCCGGCGGCAATGGCTTCTGCGATAGCGCTCGCAGGTTTGGTTTTGCTCACTGCAAGCAGCGTAATTTCTTCTGGCGCGCGGCCGCAACGCGCGGCGGCAGCAGCGATCCGCTCGCGCACTTGCTGTAAGTTGTGCTCAATGGAAGTCATAGTCAGGAGAAGTTAAATGGATTTGGATGACGTTGTGGCGCTTAGTGTAAAGCATAATGCGGCCGATCTGCACCTTTGCAGCGGACATTTACCGCACTGGCGCCGGCAGGGCGTACTGGAGCCAATACCGCAACAGCACAGCTTGCCTGAGCGCTGGCTGCAGGCCTTTAGCGAGCAGTGGCTTAGCGCCGCGCAGCGCAGCGAGTTAGCTGGCAGCGGTCACGTCGATTTCGCCATCACGCTCGGCAACGGCAGCCGGCTGCGCGCCAATCTGTTCCGCCAGCGTCACGGACTGGCGCTGGCGCTGCGGCTGATTGCCAGTCAGCCACCGGATATAGCGCGCCTGCAGCTGCCGGACGTGGTGCGCTCGCTGCTGCAGCTGGAGGAAGGGCTTATCCTCATCACCGGCGCGACCGGCAGCGGCAAATCCACCACGCTGGCGGCGCTGGTGGATAGCCTCAATCGTCAGCAGGCGCGCCACATTATCACGCTGGAAGATCCGATCGAGTTCGTCCACCACAGCCAGCGTTCGCTGATTCAGCAGCGCGAAATCGGCGCGCACTGCGCTTCGTTTCAGCTCGGATTAAAAGCGGCGCTGCGTGAAGATCCGGATGTGATCCTGCTGGGTGAGCTGCGCGACAGCGAAACCATCCGCCTGGCGCTGACCGCTGCTGAGACCGGCCATCTGGTGCTGGCCACGCTGCATACGCGCGGCGCGACGCAGGCGGTGGACCGGCTGGTGGATGTGTTTCCGGCCGAGGAGAAAAACCTCGTGCGCACGCAGCTGGCCGGCAGCCTGAAAGCGGTGCTGGCGCAGCGTTTAGTCGCCGCCAAAGCCGGTGGCCGCATTGGCCTTTTTGAAGTGCTGGTGGCGACGCCGGCGGTCGCTAACCTGATCCGCGAAGGCAAAATGCATCAGCTGCCCGGTGTGTTGCAGACCGGCGCGCAGGCAGGGATGCAGACTTTCGCCCAGAGCGAGCAGGCCCGGCGCGAGGCGGGATTAATTTGAGCGGGGACGTGCCCTGAGAATCGCCGGCACGGCGGCGCGAAACCGCGCGGCCGCGTCCGGGCTGATTTAATGCGTCTCGAACCAGTCCTGCAGGATAATCACCGCGGACTGCGAATCGATATGGCCTTTCTGCAGCGCGCGATAGCCGCCGCGTTCGAACAGATCGGCACGCGCTTCAACGGTGCTCAGGCGCTCATCCTGCAGCTCCACACGCACGCCGAAGCGGCCGTGCAGCCGGTTAGCAAACTTGCGTGCGCGCGCAGTCAGCGGCTGTTCGCTGCCGTCCATGTTGAGTGGCAGGCCAACCACCACGTAATCCGGCTGCCACTCTTTCAGCAGCTTACCAATCAGCTCCCAGTCCGGTGTGCCGTCCTGCGCTTTCAGCGCGGTAAGCGGACGCGCAGTGCCGGTCAGCTGTTGCCCGATGGCAACGCCGATGCTTTTGGTGCCGAAGTCAAAGCCGAGCAGCGTTTCACTGGCCATCAGGCGTGCCCTGCATCGCTGGTCATGTTGTGGATGTCCACACCCATGCTGCGCGCGGCTTCACGCCAGCGTTCGGCAATCGGCGTCTGGAACAGGATTTGCGTATTGGCCGGCGTGGTCAGCCAGGCATTCTCCAGCAGCTCATTTTCCAGCTGATCCTTCTCCCATGCGCAATAACCCAGCGCTACCAGCACGTTCTCTGGCTGTTCACGCGTGCCGATCGCTTCCAGCACATCGCGTGAAGTGGTGATCACCGTATTGTCAGAAATACGGATACTGGAGGAGAATACGCGCTGGGCCGAGTGCAGAATAAAGCCACGATCTTCCGCCAGCGGACCACCGGCAAACACCGGTTTGTCCAGTTTGATGGCAGGATCGCGTTCTGATGGGCTGATCTTAAGTTTTTTCAGGATGCCTTCGACCGTCAGGTTGTCCATCGGCTTGTTAACGATCAAACCCATGGCACCCTCTTCGTTATGCTCGCAGATATACACCACCGAGCGTTTGAAGAAAGGGTCCTGCAGCGACGGCATCGCAATCAAGAAATGGTGCTGTAAATTCATTCTCACTCGTTTACCAAAAATAGCCGGTGCTGAACGGCTGCACCGGCTTTGGGTGGTTCACGGAGCTCTCACTCCTGCGGCATCCTCAGCCCAAACGTTTTTCAATCGCGTCCATCAGCATGCCGGTGATGGAGACCGGGAACGCCGCCTCGATTTCGCGGATGCAGGTTGGGCTGGTGACGTTAACTTCTGTCAGTTTATCACCGATAATATCGAGGCCGACAAAAATCAGCCCTTTGGCTTTCAATGTCGGACCTACGCGGCGGGCAATTTCCCAGTCGCTGTCGCTCAGCGGACGGGCTTCGCCGCGGCCACCGGCGGCGAGGTTGCCACGGGTTTCGCCGCCCTGCGGAATGCGTGCCAGGCAGTATGGCACCGGTTCACCATCGACCACCAGCACGCGTTTATCACCGTCTTTGATCGCCGGCAGATAATTTTGCGCCATGCAGAAGAACTGACCGTGGTTGGTCAGCGTTTCGGTGATCACGCCGAAGTTGGCGTCATCTTTTTTGATGCGGAAAATCGACGCGCCGCCCATGCCGTCGAGCGGCTTGAAGATCACATCGCCATGCTCCTGCCAGAACGCGCGCAGCTGCTCTTTGTTGCGCGTCACCAGCGTGTCTGGCGTCAGGTCGGCAAACCAGGCGGTGTAGAGTTTTTCGTTGCAGTCACGCAGGCTCTGCGGTTTGTTAACGATCAGCGTGCCTTGCTCTTCCGCGCGCTCCAGCAGATAGGTTGCGTAGATAAACTCGGTATCAAACGGCGGGTCTTTACGCATCAGCACCACGTTAAGATCGGCCAGCGGGATAGTCTGCTCGCTGCCAAACGTGTACCACTGCTCGTAGTTCTGCTCGACGCTCAGCAGCCGGGTGCGCGCGTAAGTCACGCCACCGCGCAGCGACAGATCGCCCATCTCCATGTAGTGAATTTCATAACCGCGGCGCTGTGCTTCCAGCAACATGGCGAAGCTGGAGTCTTTTTTAATGTTGATGGACGAAATCGGGTCCATAACGATGCCAAGCTTAATCATTATTCTCTCCTCAAAGGGGAATTCAGCCACCCCGTTCCGTGCGAAAGCGTTGTGCTGGTCAGTTATCTGCGTGTGTCTTCGGGCTGAAAGTATCCCTTAACCGAGGTCACCAAACCTCACCTGAAGTGCCGTGATGGCGGTGAGCGCCGTGGTTTCGGTGCGCAAAACGCGCGGACCGAGCAGGATATCGGTAAAGCCGTGCTGCGCCGTCATGGCAATTTCCTCTGCCGACAGGCCGCCTTCCGGGCCAATCAGCAGCCGTACGCGTTCAACCGGCTGCGGCAGCGTATTGATGCTGTGGCTGGCGCGCGGATGCAGGTTGAGCTTCAGGCCGTCATCCGCTTCGGCACACCAGGCTTCGAGCGTCATCGCGGCGCGGATTTCCGGCACGCGATTACGACCGCACTGCTCGCAGGCGGCGATGGCAATTTTCTGCCACTGCTGAATCTTTTTCGCCAGGCGTTCGGCATCCAGCTTTACGCCACAGCGTTCAGAAAACAAGGGCGTAATCACATTCACGCCCAGTTCGATCGATTTCTGGATAGTGAATTCCATTTTTTCACCGCGCGACATCACCTGACCGAGGTGTAAGTGCAGCGGGGATTCGCGATCGTCAGGCTGGCTGGCAAGGACCTTTACTTTTACACGCTTTTTGTCGGCCTGGGTGATTTCGGCGCTAAAAGTCAGATTACTGCCATCAAACAGCTCGATCTGCTGTCCGGCGCTCATGCGCAACACGCGGCCGACGTGGTTGGCGGCATCCTCATCAAGCAGAACTTCACTGTTAACGGTTAGAGCTTCGGGGTGATAAATGCGGGGTATGCGCATGCGGTTCCTGCCGGCGTTATGCCGCATCGCGCGATGCGGCCCAATCGAAAAAAGCTAGTGTAGGGTAGCGCTTTCAGCGCTGGCAAGCCTGCTGTACCCAGGAATTGTGATTTCCCTGCACCGTGGCGATGCGCTGGTCACGTTCGCACTCCCACGGCGTGACCGGATACTGCTTGTTCCACGCGGTGAACAGCTGGGTTTGCTGGCGTGACAGGCGCAGATGATACTGGTCGCGCATATAGAAGTAGGTGCGGGCGATGGCGCCGCGCGCGCGCTCTGGAGGCTCGGCGCGCTTCTGCTTAAAATCGATCTTCATGCTGCACTGACCGTACTGCTGCTCGCCACCGTTCCACTGGTTGTACTGGAAGTTGTTGCGGTCACCGTTCACTTCACCGATGGCTGGCTGCAGGTTGTGCAGATCGCTTTCGATGCGGCGGTAATCTGCGTCTTTGCTGCAGTTTTTCCGTCCGCCATTTTGCCAGCACTGACGCTGATGACCAAACTCCCACGCCGGCATGACGTGTTCCCACTCGATGCGTTCCGCGCGGTTGGCGTTCTTGCGCACGCTATAGCCGCAGCTGCTCAGATCCGGCACGCCTTTTTTACCGTGCCAGCTGATTTTGCAGCCGCAGTAAAAATCCGCCGGCGCATCCGCGTTGATCTTTGCCGCGACCACTTTCGCCTGCTGAAAATTGTTCTGGTTGTAATGGGTGAGACTGAGGCTGTACGCGCTGAGCGGCGCGACCAGCAGAGAGAGTAATAACAGCGTTTTGCGAGACATATTCCAAAAAATAACCTGGTACCGAAAAAGGGCGGCAGGGTAACAGAATGGTCGGGCGCGGGGAATGAGAATCGCGGACTAATCCGCTGCGTATTCACCGGGTTGCAGCAGCGTACCGCAATGCACGCAGCGATATTCGCTCTCACCACGCACCACGCGGTTGTGGCGGCGTACCGTCAGCTGATGTTGCTGGCAGCGACAGCGATAGGGGAAGGTATTGCTGCGCACCGAAGTGATTGCGAACTGATGGGTGCGGCGGGCGGGCACGCCCAGCACGTCCTCCATCATCCACTTCCACTCTTTGCCGTGCGGCGGCACGCGGCCGAAGGTTTTCCACACCAGCAGATGCGCCAGTTCATGCGGCACCACTTCATCGATAAAAGCCTGCTGGTTTTCCAGCAGCAGCACCGGGTTGAGGCGAATTTGCCACTGCTCCAGCCACGCGGTGCCTGCGGCCGTGCCGCGCTGCTGATAAACCAGCGTCGGCTCTTCGAAATGACGTTCGAGTTTTTGCTGAGCCAGCTGCAAAAAATGGCGCAGCGAGCGCATGACGGCTTGTTGCAGGGCGATGGGCAGACGTGGCGTTTTCATGTGCGGCAGCATAAGGCGTTGCCGCGGGGTACGCAACTGCATGCGCACAGGCGGCAGATAAAAAAAGGGCCGCCCTGCGGCAGCCCCGGTTAACGCATCTGGCCTTACTGCTGGCCGATATCGCGCAGTTTTTTGCCCGACATCAGGTTGCGCTCGATGTGCTCCAGCGAGACGTTTTTGGTCTCCGGAATCAGCGCGACCGTCAGCAGAATAAAGAACACGTTCAGCGCGGCGTAGACCCAGAAAGTCGGCGCGTTGCCCAGCGAGTTCAGCATGGTCAGGAAGGTGGCACCAACGATCATGTTGGCAATCCAGTTGGTCGCGGTAGAGACGGTGATACCAAAATCACGCCCTTTCAGCGGCTGAATTTCAGAACACAGTACCCAAATCAGCGGACCGGCTGACATCGCGAAACCAACAATGAACATCAGCAGCATGGCGATGGCAAAGTACTGCTCACCGGCAGAGTTGATGCCAATGTGCAGCATGGTACCGAGGATACCCATGCCGGCTGCCATCACCAGGAAGCCCAGCACCAGCGTTGGTTTACGGCCCCAGCGATCCACCAGACCGATAGCAATAAAGGTGGCCAGCACGTTCACCAGACCCACGATCACGGTGCCCCACATTTGCTGCGTGGTATTGGCGAAGCCGGCGATTTCGAAGATTTTCGGTGCGTAGTACATGATGACGTTCATGCCGGTGAACTGCTGCATCACCTGCAACAGCACGCCGAGGAACACCGCGCGGCGGAAGTTGCTGTTGCTCTGGAAGAGCTGCCAGCCGGACTGTTTGATCTTCAGGCTTTCGCGGATCTCATCCAGCTCGCGTTTCGCCTGCTCGCTGGTGTCACGCAGGCGATCCAGCACGCGCTGCGCATCGCGGAAGTCACCTTTCGCCGCCAGCCAGCGCGGGCTGTTTGGCAGGAACACCACACCAACCAGCAGCAGCACCGCCGGAATAGTGATGATGCCCAGCATCCAGCGCCAGTCGCCCGAGGCACTGAACGCGGTGTCCGACAGGTAAGCGCCGAGAATACCGATGGTGATCATCAGCTGATACAGGGAAATCATACTGCCGCGGATCTTCTCCGGTGCGATTTCCGAGAGATACAGCGGGGCGGTATAAGAGGCAACGCCGACGGCAAGGCCGAGCACCACGCGTGCGGCAATCAGCATTTCCGGGTTTGGCGCCATCGCTGACCACAGTGAACCGATAACGAACAGGATGGCACCGGCCATCAGGCTCTTTTTACGGCCGAGACGCGAAGACATCCAGCCGCTGCCCACGGCACCGACTGCAGCACCGAACATCATTGAGCTGACGATCCACTCCTGCTGATGTGCGGTAACGTTGAAATCTTTCGCGATGAAGGGCAGAGCACCGGCGATAACGCCGATATCCAGACCGAACAGCAGGCCCGCCAGAGCGGCCAGAAAGCAGACAAACAGGGTCATCGCCTTGTTTGAGGTTCTGCTTTTGTGAGTATTACCAGGCATATTGCCTCCGAAGTTTATCCATCTTTGTTTTTATCAATGTTAAGTAAGCTGCCTGCGGGAAAAAGTGAGTGCGATCACATCGATGTAATCGGTTACACACGCTGAAACCCTGTAATCCAGCATTTTTTGCCCGAATCAGTCACATAACCAGTAAGGTATAGCACCCTTTAAGTTTCTGACATCACTATAAATATCGGCTATCAGACGACGCTGAAAATAACGCATTTTCATCACCGTTACTACGCTGAAAAATCTCTAAATTGAAGATATTAAAAGGATTTCAAAATGTAATCGTTAACACTTTGTTGTAAGCGCAGTGCTAACAGTGTAGACAGCGCTGAAAAATGCGCCTGCGGTGGTATAGACAAAAAGTGTGATGGTGCAGAGGCACGTTGGATTGGTTCGGAGACATAGCAAATAACCACTTTATTTGAGTGGTTATTGTTCATTTATGATACTATCGGTGCCAGGAACAATTTCTTTCGGAAAGGGAAATCGAATAATGAGTAGCTTATTTCTTCAGGTTGATGGTGTTGCAGGGGAGTCAAGAGACGCCACGCATATGGGCTGGATTGATATTGATAGCTACAACTGGGGGGCCTGGCGATCCGGCAGCGAAGCCGGTATGGGCAGTTATCGCAATCTGGTGGTCAAGGCAAAAATTGATAAGGCTACTCCCGCAATGCTGTTGTTAACGTCGAGTGGTCGAAAGCTAAGAAAAATCATCGTATCGGCTTGCAGAGCAGGAACGGGCCAGCAGGAATACTATCGTATAACACTGGAAAATGTGCAGGTGTTCGAAGCTCAGCTTAATGATAATGATGTAGTTGCGTCAGTCGAGTATGAATTTCAGGCTAATATCGTCAAAATCCAATACTGGGAGCAAACGGCTGCAGGGGGCAAAGGCGCTGAAACGCGTTCAGGCTGGAACATTAAAGAGAATACTTCAGCGTTTTAATAAGGAAGATATTCATGGAAGACATTACTAAATCGATCCTGCTATTTTCATCCCAAAAGAAAGAAAATGATTTTCGCGCAGATGACATGCTTTGTGGGGACTTGACAACAGAAATATGTATAAACAAATACGGCCTTAATAATGTTTCTGCAAAGTTAAATCCTTACACACTTGAACCAGTTTCAGTCTTTAATCGTAAAAAGCTAAATAAATATGAAGCGGCTAAAATACTTTTTTCTGAATTTAGGGAGTTGGCTAGATTTCATTCGTTCTACGGTCCATATAAAGAGATAATATTTCAAATTATAAATCATATGGAGTTAAACTCTGGCAGGCCTTATCAATCACTATTACTCAATTCAGCATTTAAAGAAATGCTATTAAAACAGGCGCCAGAAAGTAGCATGCTCAACAGAATCAAACTGGCGTTACAGGATAGCTTGTTAAACCACTCAGAGTTCGACCCTAAGAGGTTAAAAGCTGATATGATGAAAATGTCTAAGCCTAAATTTTCCAGAAAAGTGGACAATTTTAACGGCCTGGGCATTAGCATCCATGACATTCATCATGTCAGCATCACGCTGGAAAACGTCTGTTATTCTCAGCATAGATATTCTGCTAAGATCAAAGTAAAAGGTCAGGATCATTTTGGACTAGACGATAGAGACATCTTGCATCCACTCTATAACAAGCTCAGAATATTCAACATATGGTTTATCCTGCAAAGACATAAGGATTATGCTTACAAGCCTTTCTTCACGAATATGGAGGCAACAATAGAGTTCTCATGAATAAAAAACCCCGAATTGTAATAATTCTTTTGTCTTTTAGTCTCATCTTTTTATCCATATTAATTTGGGTGGGCACCTCTTCTGAACCTGATATTAAAGATGTTTTTTTTGAGAATGGCGCATTAATGGTCGTTGTTCAGCATCCCCCCGCATCAGGTAAAGCACTTGAGAATTGGTGGATGAATAAACTTAAGCCAATGATTGATCAGCTACCGAACCCGCAGCAACACGATTTAAAATCCATATTCGTGGTGAATTTTAACGGCGGATATAAATCTTTATCGTTTTCTGAAAAGGATTTCTCTGGCGAAAGTGATGAGGATTACATTTGTTTTGAGAAAATAAAAAGCGAAAAAAGATGCTTATTAAAAGACTATCCGGTTTTTATAAATGTTGGGAGTGTTTATTATTCATTGCATATGGGTGAGTTGACTATAAACCTAAAAAAATAGCTTTTTTAATGGTCTTCTAGTGAGTGTACGGAAAAGTAGTACATTCAGCGTATTAAAATAAAAGTTTGCTGTTATAAAAAAGCCCGCTTGCGCGGGCTCGATTTTACCTTCTCCGCTAAGAGAAGCTCGGGGTGAGAGCCGTTGCCCGCACCCGCGGAGATTACAGGCCTGCGGCCTCGCGCAGCTGGGCGGCTTTGTCGGTCTGTTCCCACGGGAAGTGTTCACGACCAAAGTGACCGTAGGCAGCGGTTTCTTTGTAGATTGGCTTCAGCAGATCCATCATCTGAATCAGACCGTATGGACGCAGGTCGAAGAACTCACGCACCAGCAGCGTCAGCTGTTCGGTTGAAACTTTCTCGGTACCGAAGGTTTCCACCATGATTGAGGTCGGTTCTGCCACACCAATCGCGTAAGAAACCTGGATTTCGCAGCGATCGGCCAGGCCAGCGGCAACGATGTTTTTTGCCACGTAGCGCGCAGCGTAAGCCGCTGAGCGGTCAACTTTCGACGGATCTTTACCGGAGAACGCGCCGCCGCCGTGGCGAGCCATGCCGCCGTAGGTATCGACGATGATTTTACGACCGGTCAGGCCGCAGTCGCCCATCGGGCCGCCGATCACGAAACGACCGGTTGGGTTGATGTGGTATTTGGTGCTGGCGTTAATCCACTCGGTCGGCAGTACCGGCTTGATGATCTCTTCCATCACTGCTTCACGCAGATCGGCCTGTGAAATCTCTTCTGAATGCTGAGTTGACAGCACTACCGCATCGATA
This sequence comes from Pantoea sp. Morm, assembly GCF_016643525.1. Classification (NCBI taxonomy): domain Bacteria; kingdom Pseudomonadati; phylum Pseudomonadota; class Gammaproteobacteria; order Enterobacterales; family Erwiniaceae; genus Pantoea; species Pantoea sp. Morm. Next base: position 13,900 of record NZ_VOQX01000022.1, read on the forward strand.
CCGACAATCTTGCCGCCGTCGTACTGGAAGGTAATCTGGCTTTTGGCATCCGGGCGCAGCCATGGCAGCGTACCGTTTTTACGCACTTCAGCCTGACGCTGTACCAGACGGTGCGCGTAGGTCACCGGTGCCGGCATCAGCACGTCGGTTTCATTGGTGGCGTAACCAAACATCAGGCCCTGGTCGCCCGCGCCCTGTTCCAGCGGATCGGTACGGTCTACGCCCTGGTTGATGTCCGGCGACTGTTTACCAATCGCGCTTAGCACCGCACAGGAGTTAGCATCAAAGCCCATATCGGAATGAACATAGCCGATTTCACGTACGGTATTGCGGGTGATCTCTTCGATATCGACCCAGGCGCTGGTGGTGATCTCACCGCCAACCAGCACCATACCGGTTTTTACGTAGGTTTCGCAGGCGACGCGTGCTTTGGGATCCTGTTCAAGGATGGCGTCCAGCACGGCATCGGAAATCTGATCGGCGATTTTATCAGGATGTCCTTCTGATACGGACTCGGATGTAAAAAGGTGTTTAGCCATTCTGTTCTTTACCTTGCAAATGGTTTGAATTCGACTGCATAGCGTAAGCGGGATGATGCCAGCTCGACGCCCCTTCAGGCAAAGCCGCAAGCAGTAGGAAGTGTCAGCGTACCAGGCTCACACCGCCTGGATGTTAATCAGTTTAGATGGAAAACCATCTGGACGGCTATTTTAGGTCACTCAGTGCGCGTTTTTCCAGTGCTTTTTCGCCATCCGCATTTATCGCTACAGATCAACTGGAATATTTTCCTGACACCCGCCGCAGCGCGCCGACAAAGATTTTGCATTTTGCCGCGTCAGACTGTATAAAACGCCGCAGTTGTCCCATGGATGACGCCCCCGTGCGTCGCGCTGTCAGAGGCTGTTGATCTGATTTTCATCCACTCCGTTTCCGCATGCTGTTAGCAGGCGCTGGAGGTGATAAAAACAATGAACCACATTTTCGCTCTCTTCGGTTCACGGCGCCGTTCTGGCGCGCTGGCACGCCTTTCCATTTCCAGTTCTGCTCTTTTCTCTCGTCGAAGTTTTCTGCGCTGCGGTAATTATCCCGACACGAGCGCCGGCTAAGCTATTCCCCCAGTTTCTCTGCTGTGTTTCACTCGCCTGTGGTGAGGTGATGCGGGACGATTTTGCCCCGTTGTTCACCGCTTCCGGCACGGTGTTTTACACTTAACCTCAGTAAGGCGCACGGTAACCTGCTGAGGCAAGATAAGCAGAATGAGGAAATTTGCATCCGGCGCAGTAGCAGCAAAATCCGGCAACTTTTTCATATTTCAACGGAAAATTGAGGTTCGTGATGTCTGACGACATGAAGAATATCAAGGGTTCGTCAGCTGGCGAACAGGGTGTACTCCGCTCAATGCAGGAGGTGGCGATGAACGATCAGGACGCAAGCAGAATGCTGCGCACCTACAACATTGCCTGGTGGGGAAACAACTATTACGACGTCAACGAACTCGGCCACATCAGCGTCTGCCCGGATCCGGATCAGCCGGAAGTGCGCGTTGACCTGGCGAAGCTGGTTAAAGAGCGCGAGGCCGACGGCCAGCGCCTGCCTGCGCTGTTCTGCTTCCCGCAAATTCTGCAGCACCGTCTGCGTTCGATTAATGCCGCCTTTAAACGCGCGCGTGAATCCTACGGCTATAAGGGCGACTACTTCCTGGTTTACCCGATCAAGGTTAACCAGCATAAGCGCGTGATTGAATCGCTGGTCAACTCCGGCGAGCCGCTGGGGCTGGAGGCGGGTTCCAAAGCTGAGCTGATGGCGGTGCTGGCGCACGCCGGGAAAACCCGCTCGGTGATTGTGTGTAACGGCTACAAAGACCGCGAATATATCCGTCTGGCGCTGATTGGTGAAAAGCTCGGCCATAAAGTCTATCTGGTGATTGAGAAGATGACCGAAGTGCGCCTGGTGCTGGAAGAAGCCGAGCGGCTTAACGTGGTGCCGCGCCTCGGCATCCGCGCCCGTCTGGCATCGCAGGGCTCCGGTAAGTGGCAGTCGAGCGGCGGCGAGAAATCCAAATTTGGTCTGGCGGCATCGCAGGTGCTGCAGCTGGTCGATATCATGCGCAAAGCGGGTCGTCTCGACAGCCTGCAGCTGCTGCATTTCCACCTCGGCTCGCAGATGTCCAATATTCGCGATATCGCCACCGGCGTGCGTGAATCGGCGCGCTTCTATGTTGAGCTGGCGAAGCTGGGCGTCAACATCAAGTGCTTTGACGTCGGCGGCGGGCTTGGGGTTGACTACGAAGGCACACGTTCGCAGTCAGACTGTTCAGTCAACTACGGCCTGAACGAATACGCCAATAACGTGATCTGGGCCATCGGCGACGCCTGTGAAGAGCACGGTCTGGAGCATCCGACCGTGATTACGGAATCGGGGCGTGCGGTGACCGCGCACCATACCGTGCTGGTCTCCAACATCATCGGCGTTGAGCGCAATGAATTCAGTACGCCGGTCGCACCGGATGCTGACTCACCGCGCCCGATTCAGAGCCTGTGGGATACCTGGCAGGAGATGCACGAGCCAAGCGTACGCCGTTCGCTGCGCGAATGGCTGCATGACAGCCAGATGGACCTGTTCGACATCCATACCGGCTATTCGTCAGGCACCTACGATCTCGGTCAGCGCGCCTGGGCAGAGCAGCTGTATCTCAGCATCTGCCACTATATTCAGCAACACCTTGACCCGAGCAACCGCGCCCATCGGCCGATCATTGATGAGCTGCAGGAGCGCATGGCGGACAAGATTTACGTCAACTTCTCGCTGTTCCAGTCGATGCCGGATGCGTGGGGCATCGATCAGCTGTTCCCGGTGCTGCCGCTGGAGGGACTGAACAAAACTCCGCAGCGTCGTGCGGTACTGCTGGATATCACCTGTGATTCCGATGGCACCATCGATCACTACGTTGACGGCGACGGTATTGCCACCACCATGCCAATGCCTGAGTACGATGTGGATAATCCACCGATGCTGGGCTTCTTCATGGTCGGGGCGTATCAGGAAATCCTCGGCAATATGCACAACCTGTTTGGCGATACCGAAGCGGTTGACGTCTTCGCCTTCCCGGATGGCAGTGTAGAAGTGCAGCTGTCTGATGAAGGTGATACTGTGGCGGATATGCTGCAATACGTGCAGCTCAATCCTAACGATCTGATGACGTTATTCCGCGATCAGGTAAAACAGCAGCAGGATATTGACGAAGAGCTGCGGGCGCAGTTCCTTGAAGAGTTTGAGAGTGGGCTTTACGGCTACACCTATCTCGAAGACGAGTAAGTGTATTTTCCGCAACGGGCTCCGGCTGGAGCCCGTTATTATCACCTTCCCTGACAATCCTTCCCGCCATTTATTCAATTCGTGATCGCTATCACTCTGAAATTATCCCGGCCGAAACAGCAAATTCAAACCGTTTATTAACAAAAGCTATCTGCTTAATTCAGCAGCGAAAGCGCATCGGCAGCGAAAAAAACGTTTTTTAAATCTGTGGTTTAGTGTTGCACCTGCCCGCAAATGACCAATCTTTCTTTTATGATTTTCTGGCTATCTATAATAAAAATTTAAGCATAAGGCGTTAGGTGAGCGATGTGCAGGCTATCGTTTTTTTGACGCTTTCTGGAATCCCACTTTAAACAGTGCAATATCTCATCTTAAGGGCAAAGCCAGAATTTATACCAATGACGTATAATTTATTACTTATTAATCAATTGAGTATGGATTTTATTTTTTGTCAGGGCCGATAAGCAAAATCTGAAATCTAAGAATTATCTGATCTTTATGTGAAACACGCAGTGAAAATGAAGCTTTATTGATTGGTTTAAACGATTAAAGTTCACGCTGTTGTTCACTGAAATCTATTTTTCAAAATGTAAGTTGTAAGTTAACCTTCAGTTAAGGTGTTAAGTTTTATCGATGTTTCCCTTACGAATCACATGAGAAAAGCTGACGGTTTAACGCGCTATCAGCCAGTGTAAGGATCGTAAAATGCGCTGCAAATCCGACTACATTCTGATGCTGGAGCCGGTTCACGCTATTTCCGGTGAAGTGGTGGCATGGGAATTGTTGACGCGTTTCGCAGATGATGCAGATACCAATAATAAGCGTAACCCTGACAGGGATGCAGGGTTCTTCAGTCGGCTTTCTGCTGACGAAAAATGGCAGTTATTCCTCCACCAGGTCGAAAAACTTATTCAGCTTTACCATGCGGGGTTTGAGCAGGTCATCAGCGTTAATGTAGACAGAGATATTGTTTCAGGCATTTTTAAAGATGCTGAAATACAAAGAAAACTGGCCGCGCTGACGCGATTACGGCTGGAAATCTCTGCCTTCTTCACCGCACGCTTTAATAGCGCCGACCTGCTGATCCTGAAAGGCGTAGCCAAAATCACGCCGGCCCCGTTATGGCTCGATGACTTTGGTCCGGGTTATTCCAACCTGACCATGCTCGATAGCGGAATATTCGACATCGTCAAGATTGATAAAAAATTTTTTTGGCAATTTGGCGAAGATCGCACTTTCGACATTCTGCTCGACCACCTCAATCAATTATGTCGCGGCGTGATTATTGAGGGCGTTGAACATCAACGTCAGGTTGATTTGCTGTCGCAAAAATCAATTTACGGCATGCAAGGCTACCACTGGAAGAGCGTCTATCTCACTGATTTGTTGGCGCAAGTCTGAAAAGAGTTCGGCAGAGCTGTTTTTCGGGCGGGCGGCAAATAACGACTCAGCGCGTTTTCACTGTGCCTCTGGCAGATGAAACCGGCCTGGAGAGGATGTGAGTAATTCATTGAATTATTCGCGAAGAATACCGGTGTCTGGTGATACCGGCCGTTTTTATGGATGCCATTAAGCTTATAACTGCGCGGGATATCGATAAAATGAACAATATCTCTGTAACGCCTAAAGGCGGAACGATTGCTACTGAAGTGAGCGGTAATCAGGTTAATTTGACTGCTCCCAGTGTGGTTAAGCTCAACCTTAATCAGGCTGATATTAAGTCTTTCACACGCAATGGTAGTGATTTAGTGGTCACCACTAAATCCGGTGAAGTCGTTATTATTCATAAATTCTACGATGCTAACGGCGACAGCGATCTGGTGCTGCAGGACGACAAAGGCGCGCTGTGGTGGGTGGAAGATCCCGGCACAGAAGGCTTCCAGTTTGTCTCTATCGACAGCACGGAAGGGCTGTTAGCAGAAAACGTCACGGGTGACGGAACACTAACCGCCTTTGGTATCGCCGGCGCCGCGCTGGCCGGTATCGGTGCGCTGATCGCCGGTAACAACGGCGGTGGCGGTGGTGGTGGCGGGGATAACGGCGGCGGGGATAATGGCGGCGGCGGTGATACCACGGCTCCGGCGGCAGTCAGCGATCTGCTGATCACGGATAACGCGGGCAGCGTGCAGGGCGCTATCACGGGCGGCACCAGCACCGATGACAACACGCCTACGCTGAGCGGTACGGCCGAAGCGGGGACCATTGTCAGTATTTACGACGGCACCACGCTGCTGGGCACGGTCACCGTCGGTGCCGATGGCCGCTGGAGCTTCACGACACCTGCCCTGGGTGAAGGGCAGCACAGCCTGACGGTTACCGTCACCGATGCGGCCGGCAACACCAGTCCGGCCACCAGCCCGGTTGATTTCACTGTCGATACGCAGCCACCGGCAGTGGCCACGGACGTGTCCCTGACCAACAACAGCGGCGGCAGCACCACGCCGGTACCAAACGGATCGAGCAGCGATGACAACACGCCGACCCTGAGCGGCCGCGGTGAAGCGGGCGCTGTCGTCAGCGTTTACGATGGTCAGACGCTGCTCGGCACCGCGCTGGTGGGCGCGAACGGCAACTGGAGTTTTACCACGCCAGCGCTGAGCAATGGCAGCCACAGCCTGACCGTGACGCTGACGGACGCTGCCGGCAACGTCAGCGCTGCGTCCTCTCCGTTTGTGGTGACGATTCAGGCGGGCCTGCCGTCAACCAGCAGTTCGCTGCAAATTACCGACGATAGCGATGCCACGCTGCGCACGCTGAGCGATGGCGCCAGTACTAAAGACAGCACGCCGGTGCTGAGCGGCCTGGCGAGCGCTAACGCCGTCATCACGCTGTACAACGGCACCACGCTGCTGGGCAGTACTATTGCCGACGGCAGCGGTCAGTGGCGCTTCACTCCCGCCACGCTGGCAGATGGTACTTACGCGTTCCGCGCAGTTGCCACCGACGCCGCCGGTAACGTCACCACCTCCGTCACCCTGACGGTCACCATTGATACCGTGGCGCCCGGCGCGGCAGGCGATCTGCTGCTGACCGGCGACAGCAATGGCACGGTGACGCCGATTGCCGCCGGCGGCAGCAGCAATGACAACACGCTGGTGCTGAGCGGCACGGCAGAGGCCGGCAGCACCGTTACGGTACGCGATGGCAACGTCGTGCTCGGCACGGCGATCGTCGGCAGTAACGGCAGCTGGAGCTTCACCACGCCAGCGCTCAGCGACGGCAATCACAGCCTGACTACCACGGTAACCGACAGCGCCGGCAACACCGGTCCGGCGTCAGCGGCTATCGTGGTCACCGTCGATACCACCGTACCGGCGGCGATCGGCGATCTGCAGGTGATCGACAACGTGGGTGCCAGCCAGGGCCCGCTGACGTCGGGCGCTACCACCGATGACAACACTCCTACCCTGAGCGGCAGCGGCGAAGCCGGTGCGCTGATCAGCATTTACGACGGCAGCACGCTCCTGGGCAATACCCTTGTCGGGGCCAACGGCAGCTGGAGCTTTACCACGCCAGCGCTCAGCAACGGCAGCCACAGCCTGACCGTTACGCAAACTGATGCGGCGGGCAACGTCAGCAGCGCGACCGCGGAATTTGTGGTCAATGTGGACGCTGCGCTGCCGCCCGCCAGCGCCAGCATTGAGCTGGTGGGCGACAGCGGCAATACCCTCGTCTCACTGCAAAACGGCGCCGTCACCAATGACGACAGCCCGACCCTCGCCGGCCTGACCCGGGCGGGTAGCCTCGTCCGCATCTTTGACGGCGGCGATCTGCTCGGCAGCACCACCGCCGACGGCAATGGGCAGTGGAGCTTTGCCCTGAGCAACCTGAGTGAAGGCGGCCACGCGTTCAGCGCCACCATTACCGACGTTGACGGTAATGTGATTGACACCGTCACCCTGAACATTACGGTTGATACCACGCCACCGGCGGCAGCCAGCGATCTGGCACTGCTGAACGATGCCGGCAGTACCGCACAGCCGGTGACAGGCGGCAGCGCGATCAACGATGCGACACCGCTGCTGAGCGGCACGGCGGAAGCCGGCAGTATTGTCACGATTCGCGATGGCAACACCGTTCTCGGTAGCGTCAGCGTGGGCAGTAACGGTAGCTGGAGCTTCACCACGCCAGCGCTGGGCGAGGGCAATCACAGCCTGAGCACCACGGTGACCGATGCCGCCGGCAACGTCAGCCCGGCATCAACGCCGATCGCCTTTAGCGTTGACACCACCGCGCCTGCCGCCGTCAGCGGCCTGCAGGTGACGGATAACGCGGGCAGCGCCACCGGCGCGCTGGCTTCCGGCCAGACCACCGACGATCGCACACCAACCCTGAGCGGTTCGGCAGAAGCGGGCGCGGTGGTGCGTATCTATGACGGCACCACGCTGCTCGGTAGCGTGACCGCCGCCAGCAACGGCAGCTGGAGCTTTACGCCAGATGCGCTCACCAACGGACAGCACAGCCTGACCACCACGGTGACTGACGCGGCCGGCAACGTCAGTCCGGCATCGCCGGTGTTCACGGTCAACATTGAGGCGGGCGTGCCGGCCACCAGCAGCCTGCTGATTGTCACCGATGATAACGGCAGCACGCTGGTCGAACTGGCCAATAACGACAGCACCACCGACAGCACGCCGATTCTCAGCGGCCAGGCCGGGGCGGGCGATCTCGTCACCCTGTACAACGGCAGCACGGTTTTGGGCAGCGTGGTCGCGGGCAGCAACGGCCAGTGGAGCTTCACGCCAGCAGCGCTGGCCGACGGCACCTACGCATTCCGCGCCAGCGCCGATAACGGCAGCGGCACGGTGACGGATTCGCCGGTGATCACCATCACCATCGACACCGTCGCGCCCGCGGCACCGACAGGCATCCAGCTGACCAACGATGACGGCGATCCGCTGGGCACAGGCAGCACTAACGTCTCTGCGCCAACCCTGAGCGGCAGCGGTGAAGCCGGCGGTGTGGTCATTATCTCTGATGGCGGTACGGTGATTGGCAGCACCACGGTGGGCAACGATGGCAACTGGAGCTTCACCACGCCGCCCCTCAGCGATGGCAGCCACAGCCTGACCAGCACCGTGACCGATGCGGCTGGCAACACCGGACCGGCGTCAACACCGGTAACCGTCACCGTCGATACGCAGGCACCGGCGGCGGCAGGCAATCTGCAGCTCAGCAATGGCGACGGCACACCGGTTGCCGCGGGCGGCAGCACCAATGACACCACGCCAACCCTGAGCGGTACCGCTGAACCCGGTAGCACGGTGACCGTCAGCGACGGCGATACGGTGCTGGGCACAGCGACGGCAGGCAGCGACGGCAGCTGGAGCTTCACCCCGACCGATCCGCTGAGCGAAGGGCAGCATAACCTGACGTCCACCGTTACCGACACGGCGGGCAATACCGGGCCGGGCAGTACGGCGGTGATTGTCATCGTCGATACCAGCGCCCCTGCTGTGGCCAGCGAGCTGCTGCTCAGCAACGACCAGAGCGGTACACCGGTGCCGGTCAGCAATGGCCTCACCAATGACACCACGCCGGTGCTCAGTGGCCGCGCGGAACCGGGCAGCACCGTGACCATTTCCGATGGCGATACGGTACTGGGCACCGCCACCGTCGGCAACGACGGCAGCTGGAGCTTCACCGCACCGGTGCTGGCAGCGGGTGACCATAGCCTGACGGCGACGGTGACCGATACCGCTGGCAATACCAGCGAACCCTCGGCCGCCCTCAGCTTCACCATCGATACCACCACGCCAGCCGCGCCGGGCAATGTGCAGCTCAGTGATGATCAGAGCGGCACGCCGGTGCTGATCACCAGCGGTGCCACTAACGACACCACGCCGGTCCTGAGCGGCAGCGGCACCGCCGGCAGCACCATCACCGTCTCGGATGGCAATACCGTGCTGGGCACCACCACGGTCAACGACGACGGCAGCTGGAGCTTCACGCCAGCCACCGCGCTGGGCGAGGGGCCGCACAGCCTGACGGCGACCGAAACCAGTCCGGCTGGCAATACCAGCGCACCTTCTGCTCCGCTGGAGGTGAACATCGATCTCACCGATCCGGCGCCCGCCGCAGACTTGCTGCTGGTTAACGATCAGGGCGCAACGCCGCTGCCGATCGCGGCGGATGGCGTCACTAATGACACCACGCCGCTGTTCAGCGGTAGCGCGGAGCCGGGCAGCCTCGTCGCGATTTACGACAATGGCAGCGTGATTGGCTCGGCGCAGGCCGATGCAAACGGCAACTGGAGCTTCACGCCGGATCCGGCACTGGAGGCGGGCACGCATAGCCTGACCACCGTTGTCACCGACACGGCGGGCAACAGCGGGCCGGTGTCTGATGCGTTTGATTTCACAATCGATCTCACCACGCCGTCTGCCGCCGTTGATGTCGTGCTGAACAACGATAACGGCGAGACGCTGCAGCCGATCAACAGCGGCACCGCGACCAACGACACCACGCCGCAGCTGAGCGGCACCGCCGATGCCGGCAGCACCGTCACCATCCTCGATGGCAACACGGTACTAGGCAGCGTGCTGGTGGGGGCCGGTGGCACATGGACCTATGCGGTACCGACGCTGAGCCAGGGCGAACATAGCCTGACCACGACGGTTACCAGCCCGGCGGGCAACGTTAGCGCACCGTCCGCGGCGATTGATTTTACCGTGGATACCACGGCACCGGCCGAGCCGACCGGCCTGCTGCTGGTGAACGATGAGGTTGATCCGGCCGTACCGGTGGCCTCTGGCGGGGCGACCAACGACACCACACCAGTGTTGAGCGGTAGCGCCGAGCCTGACAGCGTGGTGATCGTGCGCGACAACGGCGTGATCATCGGCTCGGCTACCGCCGGCAATGACGGCAGCTGGCGCTTCACGCCAGATACCGCCCTGGAAGCGGGCAGTCACAGCCTGACGGCCAGCGTCACCGATCCGGCAGGCAACGTCGGGCCGGAGTCCGCGCCGTACACCTTCACCGTTGATCTTACGCCACCGGCAGCGCCAGTGGACGTGGTGCTGAGCAATAACGATGGCAGCACGCTGGTGGCGATTGCCGCCAATGGCGCGACCAACGACACCACGCCGCAGCTCTCCGGCAGCGCCACGGCGGGCAGTATCATCACTGTCTACGATGGCGACAGCACGACGCCGATCGGTTCGGTGACCGTGGGCGCCGATGGCAGCTGGCAGTTTGTTACCGGTACGCTGGACGAGGGCGATCACAGCCTGACGGTAACGGTGACTGATGCGGCGGGTAACGTCAGCGATCCTTCCGCGCCGATTAGCTTTACCGTGGATACCACGGCGCCGGACGCGGTCGTCGATCTGCTGCTGGTGAACAACAATGTCGATCCGGCCACGCCGATCGCCTCAGGCAGCAACACCAATGACAGCACGCCGCTGCTCAGCGGAACGGCGGAGCCGAACAGCACCATCATCGTCTATGACGGACAGACGCCGATCGGCACGGCTACGGCAGATAACGACGGCGCATGGACCTTCTCACCTGAACTGACCGATGGCTCGCACAGCCTCAGCGTGACGGTCACCGACGTCGCCGGCAATGTCAGTGCACCGAGCGCCAGTGTGGCGATCACCGTCGATACCGTAGCACCGTCGGCGGTCACCCAGCTGAGCGTCGCCAGCGACAATGGCAACGGCGATCCGGTCACCATCCCGAACGGCGGCTTAACCAGTGACAACACGCCGGTGCTGAGCGGCAGCGGCGATCCGGGCAGCCTGATTGTGATTACCTCGCAGAACGGTCCGGTGGGCAGCGTCACCGTGGGCAGCAGCGGCAGCTGGAGCTTCACGCCGGCCAGTGCGCTGAGTGACGGCAGCTACACCTTAACCGTTGTGGCGCGCGACGCGGCGGGCAACGTCAGCGCGCCGGTCACGGCACAGCTGGTGATTGATGCCACCGCCCCGGATCAGGTGACGGAAATCAGTCTCTCCAATGACAACGGCAGTGCGCTGGTAGATATTCCGTCGGGATCGACCACCAGCGATACCACGCCGTTGCTGGCGGGCGTTGCTGAGCCGGGCAGCACGGTGAACATTCTGGATAATGGCGCGCCGATTGGTACGGCGATTGCGGGCAGTGACGGCGCGTGGAGTTTCAACGTGCCAACCCTCACCAACGCGGCGCACAGCCTGACGGTGACGGTCACCGATGCGGCCGGTAACACCGGGCCGGCGTCGGCACCGATTACCTTTACCGTGGATAGCCAGGCTCCGGCCCAGGCCACGCTGGAAGTGAATAACGACAACGGCACCGATCTGGTACTGGTGCCCGATGGCACCTTTACCAATGACAACACGCCACGCCTGAGCGGTACGGCGGAGGCTGGCAGCCTGGTGACCATTTACGATGGCAATGTGGTGCTGGGTTCGACCACCGCCAATGCGGACGGCGAATGGGTGTTCCTGTCGCCCGTGCTCACCGATGGTCAGCACACCCTGACGGCCACGGTGACGGACAGCCTCGGCAACGTCAGTGCGCCGTCTTCCACCTTTACCGTTCAGGTTGATGCTACGCCGCCGCAGCCGGTCAGCGCCGTGCTGCTGCAGAATGACAACGATCCGGATAACCTTGTCACCATCGCCAACGGTGGCGCCACCAACGACAACACGCCGCTGCTGAGCGGCAGCGGTGAGCCGGGTGGTCTCGTCAACGTGTACAACGGCAACGTGCTGGTGGGGTCGGCGACGGTGGACAGCGAAGGCAACTGGAGCCTGAATACGTCGCCGCTGGATAACGGCAGCTATACGCTGACGGTCGTCGTCAGTGACAGCGCGGGTAACGTCAGCGACCCGGTGAGCGTTGGCGTGACGGTTAACACCGTCGGGCCGGATCCGGTGCTGTCGTTTGAGGTCAACGCCAATAACGGTCCGACCGCACTGCCGCTGGTGGATGGCAGCTTTACCAACGACACCACGCCGGTACTGAGCGGAACGGCGCAGGCCGGTGCCATCATCAATCTGCTGCAGGACGATACGGTGATTGGCTCGGTGGTCGCCGATGCCAATGGCGTATGGCGCTTTGAAACCAGCGCGCTGCAGGATGGCAGCTACGCCTTCTCGGTGCAGGTGGTGGATGCCGCTGGCAACGTCAGCGAGCCGGTGGGTCCGGTGAACATCACCGTCGATACGCTGGCGCCAGACGCGGTTCCTGACCTGGTGGTCGCCGATAACGTGGGCGGCACGACGGGCCCGCTGGATGACGGCGCGTCGACCGATGACAACACGCCAACCCTGAGCGGCACGGCAGAAGCCGGTAGCACGGTGAGCATCTACGATGGCACCACGCTGCTGGGCACTGCGCTGGCCGGCTCGGGCGGGGCCTGGAGCTTTACGACCGCGGCGCTCAACAACGGACCTCACAGCTTCACCGTGACCGTCACCGATGCGGCGGGCAACGTCAGCACGGCGACGCCGGCGTTCAGCCTTGACGTGCAGGCCGATCTGCCGCCAGCCACCTCGACGCTGCAAATCACTGACGACACGGGCACGACGCTGGTGACGCTGGCAGACGGCGCGGTAACCCGCGACACCAGGCCAACCTTCAGCGGCTCTGCCGAACCCGGTCAGCTGATTCGTATTTATGACGCTAATACGGATGCGGTAATCACCAGCGTTACGGCGGATGCTAACGGCCAGTGGAGCTATACGCCAACGTCACCATTAGGTGATAACAGCTACGCCTACTATGTCACCGCGCAAAACCCTGGCGGTGATGAGGGGGCGCCATCGGCTACCCTCGGCTTCACCGTGGATACCACCGCGCCGGCGGTGGCCGCTGATGTGGTGATCAGCAACGATCGCAGCGGCACGGCGGTGCCGATTAGCGACGGCAGCGTCATCAATGACAACACGCCGGTACTCAGTGGCAGCGCCGAAGTGGGCAGCCTGGTCACGGTGTACGATGGCAACACCGCTATCGCGTCGGTGGTGGTGGGCGCAGGGGGAAGCTGGACGCTGACCACGCCAGCATTGAGCGAAGGGACGCACGCGCTGAGCGTGGGCGTCAGCGATGCGGCGGGGAACAGCAGCGACCGCACACCGGCGCTTAGCTTCACTGTGGACAGCATCGCACCGAACGCTTCGACACTGGTCATCACCAACGATGATACCGCGCAGCCGGTGCTTAACGGCGGCTACAGCAGCGATGCCACGCCAACCCTGAGCGGTGTAGCGGAAGCGGGCAGCACGGTCACCATCCTCAACAATGGTGATGTGCTGACCACGCTGACCGTGCCGTCCGGCGGCAACTGGAGCTACACGCCAGCGACAGCGCTGAGTGAAGGATCGCACACCCTGAGCGTTTCGGTGACCGATGCGGCGGGCAACGTCAGCACCAGCACCAGCGCGACGGTGATCGTTGATACCCTGGCGCCGGACGATCTGACGCTGACGGCCAGCAACAACAACGGCAGCACGCCGGTGACCATTGCTGACGGCGGTACCACTAATGACAACACGCCACTGATACGCGGTGTGGCAGAAGCGGGCAGCGTGGTGACGATTCGCCTTGATGGCGATGTGGTGGCCTCGCTGACGGTCGGCAGCAGCGGTAACTGGAGTTACACCTCTGCGGCACTGAGCGACGGCAGCCATACCTTCAGCGTCACGGAAACGGACGCGGCGGGTAACACCGGCGAGGCGCTCAGCGTGACGCTGATCGTTGATGCGACGCCACCGCTGGTGGCCACCAACCTGACCATCACTAACGATGTTACCGGCGTCAGCATACCGGCTGGCGGCGCGACTAACGATACCACGCCAACGCTGAGCGGCAGCGCCGAGGCCAACACCACGGTTAGCGTTTATGACGGCAATACGCTGCTGGGCACGGCGCTCGTGAACGGCAGCGGCGCGTGGAGCTTTGTCTCGCCGACGCTGGGTAACGGCGCGCATGCGCTGAGCGTGGCGGTCACCGATGCGGCGGGCAATACCGGCCCGCGCACCACGCCGGTGACTATCACCGTCGATACCGTTGCGCCGGGCGCGGCCACGCTGGTGGTCACCAGCGACGTCAGCGGCAGCGTCATCCCGAATGGCGGCGTCACCAGCGATACCACGCCGGTGCTGAGCGGCCGGGCGGAGGCGGGCAGCATCGTCACCGTGCTGGATGGCACCACGCTGGTCGGTTCCGCGCTGGTGGGCAGGGACGGCAACTGGACGCTGACGCCAGCCACGGCGCTGAGCGAAACGCTCCATACGCTCAACGTCACGGTCACCGATGCGGCCGGTAACGTCAGTGCCACTACCAGCGCCACGCTGGTGATCGACGCCACGCCGCCGGTAGCCATCACCGGGCTGGCAGCGGTGAACAACAACGGCAGCACGCCGGTGGCGATTGCGGCGGGGGGCGTCACTAATGACAGCACGCCACGCCTGAGCGGCACGGCGGAAGCCAACAGCATCGTGACCATCCGCGATGGTGATACGGTGCTGGGTTCGGTTACCGCGGCCAGCAACGGCAGCTGGAGCTTCGTCACCGCCACCTTGTCTGACGGTTTACACACCTTCAGCGTGACGGCCACCGATGCGGCCGGCAATACCGGTCCCGCAGCGTCCCTTGCGCTGACCGTCGACACCGCGCCGCCGCTGGCGGCAACCGGACTGACGCTGACCAACGACGTCACCGGTGTGGCTATCGTTAATAACGGGGTCACCAACGACAGCACGCCGACGCTACAGGGCACGGCGGAAGCGAACGCGATTGTCACGGTTTACGATGGCAACGCGCTGCTCGGAACGGTGCAGGCTAACGCCAGCGGCAGCTGGAGCTTCGTCTCGCCGACGCTGAGCAATGCCGCCCATGCGCTGAGCGTGACGGTGACCGACAGCGCGGGCAACGTCAGTCCCCGCTCTGAGGTGATTAACCTCACCGTGGATACGGTGGCGCCAGCGAACACCAGTCTCACCATTATTAATGATGCGACCGGTGCCACCATCGTCAACGGCGGCGCGACCAACGACACCACGCCAACGCTGCGCGGCAGCGTCAGCGCGGCGGAGGCCGGGGCACGCGTCACCATTCTGGACAACGGTCTGGCACTGGGCACGGCGATTGTGCAGGCGGACGGCAGCTGGAGCTTCACGCCACTGGCGGCGCTGAGCGCCGGTCCGCACCCGATCACGGTGACGGTAACGGATGCCGCAGGTAACGTCAGCGGCACCACCGCGGCCACGGTGATCATCGATACCACGGCACCGGCGGCCATCACCAATCTGCTGGCGCTCAACAACAACGGCAGCACGGCGGTGACCATTCCGAATAATGGCGTCACCAACGATAGCACGCCGCTGCTGAGCGGCAATGGCGAGGCGGGCGCGCGCATCACGGTGTACGACGGCACCACATTTCTGGGCACCACCACGGTGGGCAGCAACGGCAGCTGGAGCTTCGTGGTAGGTAACGCGCTGAGCAACGGCAGCCACACGCTGAACGTGACGCAGACCGACCCGGCGGGCAACGTCAGCCCGCAGGTGTCGACCACGCTGATCGTCGACACCGTGGTGCCGGTCGCCAGTACGCTGACCATCATTGATGACATCAGCGGTACGCCGGTGACGCTGGCGAACGGTGCCTTTACGCGCGATACCACGCCAACGCTGCGCGGCACCACCGAAGCGGGTGCCGTGGTCACCATCTACGACGGTGCCAGCGCCATTGGTTCTGTGACCGCGGGTAGTGATGGCAGCTGGAGCTTCACCACCGCCACGCTGGCGAACGGCGCGCACACGCTGAGCACCACGGTGACCGATGCGGCGGGTAACGTCAGCACCGGCAACATCACGGCGACGGTGAATGTCGATACCCTGCCGCCAGCGGCGGTAAGCGGGCTGGCGATCAACAGCGCCGGTACCCTTGTCACCGGTAGCGGTGAAGTGGGGGCCACGGTGACGGTGCGCGATGCCAGCGGCAACGCGCTCGGCACCACCACGGTCGGCAGCGGCGGCAACTGGTCGGTGACGCTCACCACCGCGCAGATCACCGGTGCGCCGCTCTCGGTGATCCAGACGGATCGCGCCGGTAACGTCTCGCCGGGGGCCTCGCTGACCGGTGCGATTCGCATCGTGGCGACCAACGACAGCAACGAGGTGGATTACACCAGCACGCAGGCAACGGTGAACAACGGTACGGTCAACTCGTCGCACACCGCGCTGCTGACCGTGGGGCTGGGTACGGTACTCAATGCCAGCGTACTGAACAACGGTAATGCTTACCTGTTCAGCGTGGGTAACGATGACAGCCGTACCGTGACGCTCAACGGTTCGGTGACCAGTCTCGGCGTGGCCGCCAACTATTCGTTAAACCTGTACGAACAGCAGGCGAACGGCTCGTGGCAGTTGATCAGTATTAAGACCAACTACATTAACGCGCTGCTGACGATCGGTACGCTGAAAGGGGCAAACGTCACCTACACCGGACTGGGGACCGGCAACTATGCGGTGGTGGTCGCAGCCACCACCAACATTAGCGTGTTGCCAACCACCACGGTAAGTACGGTGTCGGATTTCACCACGCTGGCGGTCACCACCGCCGCGACGGTCACCGGTAACCTGCTGACCAACGACACCAGCTCCATCGCCGGGACGATTCCGTCCGGCACGGCGGTGGCGTCGGTGGGCAGCAGCGCGGTGGCGTCCAGCGGCAATACGGTGATCAACACCACCTACGGTACGCTGACTATTGATGCGAAGGGTAACTACACCTACACGCTGAAGGCCGGGCTGGATATCGATACCCTGCCATCCGCAGACACCTTCACCTACTCGGTGCGGGATGCCAGCGGTGCAGTGACCTCGGCGACGCTGACGGTGACGCTGCATAACGGTGCGGCCACCGCGCTGTTCGCCACCACCAGTCTGGCGGCGGAAACCACCACCAGCAGCGAGCATGATGCCAGCGGCAGCATCTGGGGAGACAGCAATGTCAGCCACAGCGGCACGCTGAGCATCCTCAATGAGCACGGCGATCTCACCACCGTGAGCAGCGTGGGCAGCACGGCGGTGGCCGGGGACTTTGGTGTGCTGACCATCGCCGCCAACGGTAGCTATACCTATACCCTGAACGCGGATGTGAATATCCAGAACATCACGCATAAGGAGGTGTTTACCTACACCCTGGCGTCGTCCGACGGCACCATCACCAGCAACACCTTTACCATTGAGCTCCACCCGACCATCACGGGCAGCGCCGCGGCTGACAGCCTCACCAGCAGCGCCTACGACGACACCATTACCAGCGGTGCCGGCGCAGATACGCTGGTTTACCACCTGCTGAGCAGCGCAGATGCCACCGGCGGCAACGGTCACGACACCTGGACCGACTTCAGCGTCGCGCAGGGTGACAAGATCGACGTCAGCAGTCTGCTGATCGGCTGGAATGATTCCACCAGTAATATCAATGATTTTGTGAAAGTGGATCATACCGCGGACGGCAATACGGTGTTGTCGATTGACCGTGACGGCAGCGGCACGGGGTACAGCAGTACGCAGCTGATTACCCTGGAAGGCGTAAACGTCTCACTGGAGGAGTTGCTGCAGCAACCGCATCAAAACCACACGGCTTAGTGGGTGTAACGCAGGGAAGCATAACGGGCACAGGGAGGTGCCCCTTTCTCTCTTTTACTGGTGAACAATCGATGGATCTGATGCAATCAGGCGCAACAACTCGCCGTACCTGTAAGCTCAGCGCCCTGTGTGCTGGCATTGTGTTTTTTCACAGTTCTCATCTTATGGCTGCCAGTGATGCCGTGACGCAGGCGGGGCGCATAACCTCAGCCGGTCTGGCGCAGCAGCAGGATCTTCCCTCCTTAACCGGTCAGGTGGCCGAACCCGCGCTGGCTAACGTGCCGGATACCTTAACCCTTAACCAGGCCGTACAGCGCGCCATCCAGTGGCATCCGGACATCGCGCAGGCGATTGGCAAAATGCTGGAGCAGGCCAGCCAGGTCGATGTGGCGCAGGCCAAATACTATCCGCAAATCAGCGCCGGCATGAACAACGGCTACAGCAACGCCTACAGCGAAAAAGGCTTCAGCCCGTCATTTGTGCTGTCGGTATCGCAGATGCTGTATGACTTCGGCAAAGTCAGCAGTTCGGTGCGCTCCGCCGAAGCCGGAGTGGCGCAGGAGCAGGCCAGCGTGCTGGTGAGTATTGATACCGTCGCGCACGACACCGCCGCTGCGCTGGTGCAGGTGCAGGGCTATCAGCAGCTGGTGAAGATCGCCCAGGATCAGCTGACGGCGCTGAGTAAGATTGGCGATCTGGCGCGTCAGCGCAATGAAGAGGGGGCAGCATCGCTCTCGGACGCCACCCAGACCGACGCGCGTATCGAAGGGGCGCGCACCACGCTGACCCAGTATCAGGCCAGCCTCAACCGCTGGCGTGCCACGCTGGCCAGCTATCTCGGCTGGCCGCTGGTGAAAAAGGTCAGCGATGCGTTTCCGCCCAGCCTGACGCGCGCCTGCGCGGTGGGCAAAGCTGACGACAAATCCAATCCGGCGGTGCTGGCGGCGTGGGCGCAGGCGCGGCAGGCGCAGGCTAAACTGGATAACGCCAACGCGCAGAATTTACCCACCATTTCGCTGGAACCGCAGGTCACGCATTACCTCAACAATCACTACTCCGGCAGCGAAACGCTCGACCGCACCCAGTATTCCGCGTTCGTCAAAGTTGAGATGCCGCTGTATCAGGGCGGCGGCATTACCGCGGCGCGCGATGCGGCGGCCAGCGCGCTGCAGGCGGCCAATGCGGCGGTGAACTCGGCGCGCCTCAAAGCGCAGCAGCAGCTCAGCGAATCGCAAACCGAAGCGCTGAGCCTGTCGCAGAGCCTGGCGATCATGTCGCGTCAGCAGACGCTGGGCGAGAAGACGCAGCAGCTGTATCAGGATCAGTATCTGCAGCTCGGCACCCGTCCGCTGCTGGACGTGCTCAACGCCGAACAGGAAGTGTTTCAGACGCGCTTCGCCATGCAGCAAACCATCAGTCAGTTACGTTCACTGCAGCTCGACTGCTTATACAGCACCGGGCAGATGCGGTCAGCGTTTGCGCTGAATAACCAGCGCATCCAGTCCGTGGAGATCCAGCCATGACGCAATTACAGATTCCGGACGCCTCCAATGGCAATCCCGCCAGCGCCGCCGGTGGCGAGGTGCCGCTGCACGGCTGGGCCACCGCCATTATTCTCATCGCGACCCATTATCGCCTGCCGTGCTCGCCGGGCATGATCATGGCTGCCAGCGAATGGCAGGGCAAACAGTCACGTGATAAAGCGCTGCGCCATCTGGCGCGTCAGGCCGGGCTGTCGCTGCAGCTGTATGAAGAGCATCAGTGGGAGATCAGCAGCTGGCGCTTGCCGCTGGCGGTGGAACTGAGCGACGGCCAGGTTGGCGTCATCACCAGCTTTGATGGCGATGACACGGTGCGCGTGCACCTGGCCGGCGATGAACAACCGGCGCCGATCGCGCTGAACACGCTGCTGCCGCAGATCCGCTACGCCGCGGCGCTGCGTCCGGTGACGGCCGCCAAAGATAGCCGTGTCGATCGCTATCTCGCCACGGTCAGGCCCGACTGGCTGCGCCGTCTGGTGCTGCACGACATGCGTCCTTACGGCTACGTGATGCTGGGATCGTTCCTGATCAACCTGCTGGCGCTGGTCGGCATCATCTTCTCGATGCAGGTGTACGATCGGGTGATCCCGGCGCAGTCGTACCCCACGCTGTACGTGCTATATATCGGGGTGATCCTCTCGGTGGTGTTCACCTATATTCTGCGCGTCGGTCGCGATCACGTCACCGATCTGCTCGGCAAGCGCGCCGATATGCGCGTCTCCGACCGCGTGTTCGGCCACGCGCTGCGGCTGCGTAACAGCGCGGTACCGCGATCGACCGGCACCTTTATCTCGCAGCTGCGCGAGCTGGAAGCGGTGCGCGAAATGGTGACGTCGACCACGGTGACGGCGATCGTCGATATGCCATTCTTCCTGCTGTTTATGCTGGTGATGGCGATCATCGCGCCGCAGCTGGCGTGGATCGCGCCGGTGGCGGTGCTGCTGATGATCCTGCCCGGCGTGCTGAGCCAGAAAAAACTGGCAAAGCTGGCGCAGCAAAACCTGAAAGAGTCGACGCTGCGCAACGCGGTGCTGGTGGAGAGCGTGCAGGGGCTGGAAGATATCAAGCTGATGCAGGCGGAGGATCGCTTTCTGCAGCAGTGGAACAGCTATATCCGCATCACCGCGCAGTCGGGCGTCGAGATGCGCAAAGTGATGCATGCGCTGATTAGCTGGGGCGTCACCATTCAGGGGCTGGTGTACGCCAGCGTGATCGTGGTCGGGGCGCCGATGGTGATCAACGGCGACATCACCACCGGGGCGATTGTCGCCGCGTCGCTGCTGTCTTCGCGCATGATTGCGCCAATGGCGACGCTGTGTGGCGTGCTGGCGCGCTGGCAGCAGGTAAAAGCGGCGAAGAGCAGCCTCGATGCGCTGATGAATCTGCCGGTGGAGAACAGTAAAGACGAAACGCGCATTCACTGTCCGGTGCTGTTTGGCCACTACCAGTTCACCGATGCCATGTTCCGCTACTACAGCGATTCGCTGACGGTGGCGCTGCGCATCAAGACGCTGACCATCAAGCCGGGTGAGCGCATCGCCGTGCTGGGGCGCAACGGCTCTGGTAAATCCACGCTGCTGCAGGCGATGGCCGGCGGCATGGATCTGGTGGGCGGCGAGCTGCGGCTGGACAATCTTAGCCTGCCGCATATTGATGTCGCGGACGTGCGGCGCAACGTCGGGCTACTGACGCAGAACGCGCGGCTGTTCCACGGTACGCTGCGGGAAAACCTCACCATGGGCGCGGCGCACGCCACCGACGAGGCGATTTTTGCCGCACTGACGGTCAGTGGCGGGGCCGATTTTATTCGTCGTCTGCCGCTCGGGCTCGATCATCCGGTCATGGAGGGCGGCGTCGGGCTGTCCGGCGGCCAGCGCCAGTCGCTGCTGCTGGCGCGCATGCTGCTGCGCGATCCTAATATCGTGCTGCTGGATGAGCCGACCGCTTCGCTCGACGATCATACCGAGAGGGATTTTATTGAGCGGCTGGGTGCCTGGCTGAATGGCCGCACGCTGATCGTGGCGACGCACCGCGCGGCAATTCTGTCGCTGGTGGATCGCATACTGGTGCTGAAAGAGGGGCAGCTGGTAATGGACAGCCCGAAAGAGAACGCGCTGCCGGCACCGCGCGCCAGCGGAGCGGCGGGGGAGGGACAGCCATGATGAAACAATTGCCGGCAAAACTGCGGCTGGTGACCGCCGCGGAAGTGGATTCGTCCGACGATCTGCTCGGCGAACTGAAATCGGAAAGCCACTATACCGGCGCAGTGCGGCTGATCGTCATCAGCACCGCGCTGATCGTGGTGGCGCTGGTGTGGGCGTGGTTTGGCATGCTGGATGAGGTCTCAACCGGCACCGGGAAGGTGATCCCCAGTTCGCGCGAGCAGGTGCTGCAGTCGCTGGAGGGCGGCATTCTCACGGAACTGTATGTGCATGAGGGCGATCGCGTGCAGGCCGGGCAGATCGTGGCGAAACTGGATGCCACACGCTCGCAGTCCAGCGTCGGCGAGAGCGCGGCGCGCTACCGGGCCGCGCTGGCAGCGGCCTCGCGCCTGCGTGCGGAAGTGAACGATGATCCGCTCACGTTTCCCGCCGAGCTGAAGGGCTACCCGGATCTTATCGCGGCGGAAACCCGGCTGTATAACACCAAACGCGCCCAGCTCAATGATGCAACCCGGCAGTTTAAGGAGTCGCTGGCGCTGGCTAATCGCGAACTGGCGATCACCCAGCGGCTGGCGAAAACCGGTGCCGCCAGCAGCGTGGAAGTGCTGCGCTTACAGCGCGATAAGTCCGACCTGGAGCTGAAACTTACCGATATGCGCTCGCAGTATTATGTGCAGGCGCGCGAAGAGCTGGCGAAGGCCAGCGCCGAAGCCGACAGCCTGGCGCAGGTGATTAAAGGGCGCGAAGATACCGTAACGCGTCTGACCATCCGCGCGCCGATGCGCGGCATCGTGAAAAACATCAAAGTCTCGACGGTGGGCGGGGTGATTCCGCCCAACGGTGAGTTGATGAACATCGTACCGATGAACGATCGGCTGCTGATTGAAGCACGCCTGTCGCCGCGCGATATTGCTTTTATCCATCCCGGCCAGCGCGCGGTGGTAAAAATCTCCGCTTACGATTACGCCATCTACGGCGGCCTGAACGGCGTGGTGGAAAGCATTTCGCCGGATACCATCCAGGACGAAGTCAAACCAGAGATTTACTACTACCGCGTGTTTATTCGTACTGATAATGACTATGTGCAGAACAAGGCTGGCCGGCGCTTTGCCATCAGCCCGGGCATGGTATCCACCGTGGATATCAAAACCGGCGAGAAGAGCATCATGGATTATCTGGTCAAACCGTTTAACAAGGCCAAAGAGGCGATGCGCGAGCGCTAATTGCGATGCGCGGCAATCTCGGCGATAATCACGCCCATCAATCCCTTCCTCGTCGGGCCTAACGACGCGGAGGGGATTTTTTTCATCTATACCTTAACTGGCTAACCGATTTAAGGATTTAAGAGGACTCGTTATGTACAACACGCTGGGCAATCAGTACGACAACTCCCTGGTTTCTAACGCCTTCGGTTTCATGCGCTTTCCGCTGAACTTCCAGCCTTATGACAGCGACGCCGAGTGGGTGATTACCGGTGTGCCGTTTGATGCCGCAACGTCAGGCCGGCCAGGCAGCCGTTTAGGGCCGGGTGCGATCCGTCAGATCTCCACTAACCTGGCGTGGGAAGGCTGCCGCTGGCCGTGGGATTTCGATCTGCGTCAGCGCCTCAACGTGGTGGACTGTGGCGATCTGGTGTACGCCTTCGGCGATTCACAGGATCTGTCCGACAAGCTGCAGGCGCACGCGGAAAAACTGCTGGCGAACGGCAAGCGCATGCTGACTTTTGGCGGTGATCACTATGTCACACTGCCGCTGCTGCGCGCGCACGCTAAACACTTCGGCAAGATGGCGCTGGTGCACTTCGATGCGCATACCGATACCTACTCCAACGGCCCGACTTTTGACCACGGCACCATGTTCTACACTGCGCCGCAGGAAGGGCTGATCGATCCGCAGCATTCGGTGCAGATTGGTATCCGTACCGAGTTCGATAAGAGCCTGGGCTTCAACGTGCTGGACGCCGCGCAGGTTAATGACCGCAGCGTGGACGACATTCTGGCCGAAGTGAAGCGCACCGTGGGCGATCTGCCGGTGTACCTGACGTTTGATATCGACTGCCTCGATCCGGCCCACGCGCCAGGCACCGGTACGCCAGTGATTGGCGGCCTGACCAGCGATAAAGCCACCAAGCTGATTCGCGGCCTGCAGGGTATGAACATTGTGGGGATGGATCTGGTGGAAGTGGCGCCGGGCTACGATCACGCCGACCTGACCTCACTGGCCGCTGCCACGCTGGCGCTGGATATGCTGCACGTGCAGGCGGCGAATAAAGGTTAAGCAGCGGTGCGGACGGCTGCCCTCACCCTGACCCTCTCCCCCAGGAGAGGGAACCGATCGAGCGGGCGGTGAGAACAGCACGGCCTGCTCCCTCTCCCGCGTGCGGGAGAGGGAAGCGATCGAGCTGGCGGTGAGAACAGCACGGACTGCCCCCTCTCCCGCGAGCGGGAGAGGGCTGGGGTGAGGGGAAAACGGCGACTACTTACCATCCGCCGCGATGCGGTCGCGAATATGCTGCGCGCGCGACTCAGAATCCGGATGCGAGTCAAACATCGAACTCTGGCGGCCCTGATCCAGCTTCGCCAGCTTCTCGAAGCTGGTCGCCAGACCAAGCGGATTAATGCCGCGCTTCTTCAGCAGATCGTACGAATAGTCATCCGCCTGCGACTCCTGGGTCTGTGAGAACTGCGCGTTAACCAGCTTCTCGCCCATTTCGCCCAGTTGTGACTGCGACAGCGAACCAATCACGCCACCCACCGACGCCGCAGCATTGCGTGCCGCCGTGGTCGCGAAAGCCACCTGCATCGCTTTGCGCGTGTGGCCGAGCGCGACGTGGCCCATTTCATGGCCGAGCACGCCTTCCACTTCGTTGTCGCTCATCATATCCATCAGACCGCTATAAACGCGGATACAGCCATTCGCCATCGCCCAGGCGTTGACGTCTTTGGTCAGATACACCTTGTAGTTGGCCGGTACGCCGTTGATGTTATCGCCCAGCGCGGCGGCGATTTTGTTCAGCCGCTGCTGATAGCTGCTGTTGGCCGGCGCCAGCTGGTTCTCTTTATCCATCTGGGCACATGACTGATCGCTCAGCTCTTTAACCTGGGCGTCATTCAGTGAGTAAGCCTGAAACGCCTGCGCGCCGGACTGCAACAGTGCGTTATTATCCATTCCTTCGCAGCCGCTCAGCAGCGAAACCATTCCCAGCGCGACAACCATGGCGCGAATTTTCATATCAGCATCCTTTGAGTAACAAGTAGAGAAAACAAACACCTGAAAAACCACGCAGGTGTTTAAACGCATTGGTTATAGCGTGCCAGGGGCGGATTGGCTAGCAGACAGGCCCCGAAATGCAACCCTGAACCGCAGATTTAGCATCCTGATACATGTACTTTTGCCCCGATTTTCATGTACATTGATGTGCGACTTTTTTCTCGCTTCGCCTTATAACTCATTAATTACAATCAGTTAAGCGTGGCGGAGCATTAATCCGACCTGGAGTAGAAGATGCCCTCTCGTAAAGAGCTTGCCAACGCCATTCGCGCGTTAAGTATGGATGCAGTACAGAAAGCGAAATCGGGACATCCGGGTGCCCCAATGGGCATGGCCGATATCGCTGAAGTGCTGTGGCGTGATTTCCTGAACCACAATCCAACTAACCCGCTGTGGGCAGATCGCGACCGTTTCGTGCTGTCCAACGGCCACGGCTCGATGCTGATTTACAGCCTGCTGCACCTCACCGGCTATGACCTGCCGATGAGCGAGCTGCAGAACTTCCGTCAGCTGCACTCTAAAACCCCAGGTCACCCGGAATACGGCTACACCGCAGGCGTAGAAACCACCACCGGCCCACTGGGTCAGGGCATCGCGAACGCCGTGGGCTTCGCCATTGCTGAGCGCACGCTGGCGGCGCAGTTCAACCGTCCGGGCCATGACATCGTCGACCATCACACTTACGTGTTCATGGGCGACGGCTGCATGATGGAAGGCATCTCACACGAAGTGTGCTCCATCGCCGGTACCCTGAAGCTCGGCAAGCTGGTGGCGTTCTATGACGACAACGGCATCTCTATCGACGGTCACGTGGATGGCTGGTTCACCGACGACACCGCCAAACGCTTCGAAGCCTACGGCTGGCACGTGGTGCGTGGCGTGGACGGTCATGACGCCGACGCGATCAAGAAAGCGGTGGAAGAAGCCAAAGCGGTCACCGACAAGCCATCGCTGCTGATGTGCAAAACTATCATCGGTTTCGGTTCCCCGAACAAAGCCGGTACGCACGATTCGCACGGTGCCCCGCTGGGTGACGACGAAATCGCGCTGACCCGTAAACAGCTGGGCTGGAACTACGCGCCATTTGAGATTCCTTCTGAAATCTACGCACAGTGGGATGCCAAAGAAGCCGGCCAGGCGAAAGAGAAAGCCTGGGACGAGAAATTTGCTGCTTACGCCGCTGCGCATCCGGAACTGGCCACAGAGTTCAAACGCCGCGTGAACAACGAGCTGCCTGCTAACTGGCAGGCGGAATCGCAGAAGTTCATCGAGCAGCTGCAGGCTAATCCGGCAAAAATCGCCAGCCGTAAAGCGTCGCAGAATGCCATCGAAGCTTTCGGTAAGCTGCTGCCAGAATATCTGGGCGGCTCGGCTGACCTGGCGCCAAGCAACCTGACCATGTGGTCTGGCTCGAAGCCGATTAATGAAGATGCCGCAGGCAACTACATTCATTACGGCGTGCGTGAGTTTGGTATGACTGCCATCGCCAACGGTATCGCGCTGCACGGTGGCTTCCTGCCGTACACCGCAACCTTCCTGATGTTCGTTGAGTACGCGCGTAACGCGGCACGTATGGCGGCGCTGATGAAAATCCGTCAGGTGATGGTTTATACCCACGACTCTATCGGTCTGGGTGAAGATGGCCCGACGCACCAGCCGGTTGAGCAGATGGCCAGCCTGCGCACCACCCCGAACATGAGCCTGTGGCGTCCGTGTGACCAGGTGGAATCTGCGGTGGCGTGGAAATACGCTATCGAGCGCGTTGACGGCCCATCAGCCCTGATCTTCTCGCGTCAGAACCTGGCGCAGCAGGATCGTAGCGCTGAGCAGCTGGCTAACGTGGCGCGCGGTGGTTACGTGCTGAAAGATTGCGACGGCACGCCGGAGCTGATTCTGATTGCGACCGGTTCTGAAGTTGAGCTGGCGGTCGGCGCTTACGAGCAGCTGAGCGCGGAAGGTCGTAAGGTGCGCGTGGTGTCCATGCCGTCTACCGATGCGTTTGATAAGCAGGATGCGGCTTATCGTGAGTCTGTGCTGCCGAAAGCAGTTGGCGCACGCGTTGCTATCGAAGCCGGTATTGCGGATTACTGGTTCAAATACACCGGCCTGCACGGTGCCATCGTTGGCATGACCACCTTCGGTGAGTCAGCGCCAGCTGAGAAGCTGTTCGAAGAGTTCGGCTTCACTGTGGCCAACGTGGTGAAAACCGCGAAATCGATTCTGTAATTTCGCGTATTCCGTCGCGCCGCTGCGCGTTGTAGCGGCGCGATTCATCGCGCATTTCTGTTGCCATCCTCATGCTTAACCACGCGCAATAAATTGCGCCGCGACACCGATGTGCAGACCGACGGTCCTGTTATCGCCTGAACCTGAAACGGTTCAATTATTCCTGCAGTAATAATTGTCATTGCCTGAATTTGTGACGCAGATCGAATAATCAGCAGCACAGTTGATCGCAATCATTCCTGTTATTCCTTCCATGCTTTATTCTCGCTGAACCGTTTCAGTTGCAGCCGTGTGCTCTCCGTCAGCAACCGTAACCGGGCAAGAATTCCCTGTACAAAACGCAGCGAAACGCTCAAGGTATTTGGCACGTTTTTTCAGGTGTGGCTGCAGGAAGTGAGATGACCATTCGTATCGCAATAAATGGTTTTGGTCGTATCGGGCGCAACGTGTTGCGTGCGCTGTATGAAACCGGTCGCCGGGCGGAAATCACCGTAGTGGCGATTAACGAACTGGCGGAAGCGGCTGGCATGGCGCATCTGCTCAAGTACGACACCAGCCACGGCCGCTTTGCCTTTGAGGTCCGCCAGGAGCGCGATCAGCTGTGGGTTGGTGACGATACCATCCGTATCCTGCATCAGGCGGAGATTGCCGCGCTGCCGTGGCGCGAGCTGAATGTCGATATCGTGCTGGACTGCACCGGCGTGTACGGCAGCCGCGACGATGGTGAAGCGCATCTGCAGGCTGGCGCGAAGAAAGTGTTGTTCTCGCATCCCGGCGGCAACGATTTGGATGCCACCGTAGTGTTCGGCGTTAACGAACAGGCTCTTAAACAAACTGACCGCATTGTCTCCAACGCATCCTGCACCACCAACTGCATTATTCCGGTGATCAAGCTGCTGGATGACGCCTTTGGCATTGAGTCGGGCACCGTGACCACCATTCACTCGGCGATGCACGATCAGCAGGTGATTGACGCGTACCACAGCGACCTGCGCCGTACACGTGCCGCCAGCCAGTCGATCATTCCGGTCGATACGCGTCTTGCCGCTGGCATTACCCGTATTTTTCCGAAATTTAACGATCGCTTCGAGGCTATCGCGGTGCGCGTGCCGACGATCAACGTAACCGCCATTGATCTGAGCGTTTCGGTGCGCCAGGCGGTGAAGGCGTGTGAGGTCAACGCGTTGCTGCAAAACGCGTCAGAGGGGGCATTTCGTGGTATAGTTGACTATACGGAATTACCGTTAGTCTCAGTAGATTTTAACCACGATCCGCACAGTGCCATAGTGGACGGCACGCAAACGCGGGTCAGCGGTCACCACCTGATCAAAACCCTGGTCTGGTGTGACAACGAATGGGGCTTTGCTAACCGCATGATCGACACCACGTTAGCAATGGCCGCAAGCGGTTTCAGGTAAGACGCGGACTGCGTCTGGCAAAACTTATGAGAATCAACGAGAGGGTTCACCATGTCTGTAATTAAGATGACCGATCTGGATCTTGCTGGTAAACGCGTTCTGATCCGTGCCGATCTCAACGTACCAGTGAAAGAAGGGAAAGTGACGTCAGATGCACGTATTCGTGCTTCTCTGCCTACCATCGAAGCGGCGTTGAAACAGGGCGCGAAAGTGATGGTTACCTCTCACCTGGGTCGCCCGACCGAAGGTGAATACAACGAAGAGTTCTCCCTCCTGCCGGTTGTTAACTACCTGAAAGAAAAACTGAACGGCACTAACGTGACCCTGGCGAAAGACTACCTCGACGGCGTTGAAGTGGGCGCGGGTGAACTGGTAGTGCTGGAAAACGTTCGCTTCAACAAAGGCGAGAAAAAAGACGACGAAACCCTGTCGAAGAAATATGCCGCGCTGTGTGACGTGTTCGTCATGGATGCATTCGGCACCGCGCACCGCGCGCAGGCATCCACTCACGGCGTGGGCAAATTCGCTCCTATCGCCTGCGCCGGTCCGCTACTGTCTGCCGAACTGGAAGCGCTGGGCAAAGTGATGAGCAATCCACAGCGTCCGCTGGTCGCCGTGGTGGGTGGTTCTAAAGTGTCGACCAAATTCGACGTGCTGCAGTCGCTGGTGAAAATCGCTGACACCGTGATTGTCGGTGGCGGTATCGCTAACACCTTCGTGGCGATCGACAACAACGTCGGCAAATCGCTGTATGAGCCAGACTTCGTTGAGGCCGCTAAAGGCCTGCGCGACCAGTACGGCATTCCGGTACCGACCGATTCACGCGTCGGCACGGAATTCTCCGAAACTGCCCCGGCAACCGTGAAAAAGGTTTCCGAAGTAGCGGATAACGAAGAAATTATGGACTTCGGTGACGAAACCGCACAGAACATGGCGAAACTGCTGAAAGACGCAAAAACCATTCTGTGGAACGGTCCGGTTGGCGTGTTTGAGTTCCCGAACTTCCGTAAGGGCACCGAAATCGTTGCCAACGCTATCGCAGACAGCGACGCGTTCTCTGTTGCCGGCGGCGGTGATACCCTGGCGGCTATCGACCTGTTCGGTATCGAGGACAAAATCTCCTACATCTCTACCGGTGGCGGTGCGTTCCTCGAGTTCGTGGAAGGCAAAAAACTGCCGGCAGTTGCCATGCTGGAAGAGCGCGCGAAGCAGTAATTTTTGGGGGCAGCGCTTCGGCGCTGTCTGAAGGCTTGCCCGCTGTGGGCGAACAGATCGCATTCCCATTGGGGAGTGGACGATAAACGAAACAGGACACAACCATGTCTAAAATTTTTGATTTCGTAAAACCCGGCGTTGTCACTGGTGATGACGTTCAGAAAATCTTCAAAGTAGCGAAAGAAAACAAATTCGCTCTGCCAGCCGTTAACTGCGTCGGCACGGATTCCATCAACGCGGTACTGGAAGCTGCGGCTAAAGTTAAAGCGCCGGTCATCGTTCAGTTCTCTAACGGTGGTGCTGCCTTCATCGCCGGTAAAGGTTTCAAAACCGACAAACCTCAGGGCGCTGCGATTTTCGGCGCAATCGCTGGTGCACACCATGTGCATCTGATGGCTGAACAGTACGGCGTGCCAGTAATCCTGCACACCGACCACTGTGCGAAGAAACTGCTGCCGTGGATCGACGGCCTGCTGGATGCTGGCGAAGAGCACTTCAAAAAAACCGGTAAGCCTCTGTTCTCTTCACACATGATCGACCTGTCTGAAGAGTCACTGGAAGAGAACATCGAGATTTCTTCTAAATATCTGGCGCGCATGGCGAAACTGGATATGACGCTGGAAATCGAACTGGGCTGCACCGGTGGTGAAGAAGATGGTGTGGACAACAGCCACATGGACGCTTCTGCACTGTACACTCAGCCAGAAGACGTAGATTACGCTTACACCGAGCTGAGCAAAATCAGCCCGCGTTTCACCATCGCTGCGTCTTTCGGTAACGTGCACGGCGTGTACAAACCCGGCAACGTGAAACTGACTCCAACCATTCTGCGTGATTCGCAGAAATACGTTTCAGAGAAACACGGCCTGCCGCACAACGCGCTGGACTTCGTGTTCCACGGCGGTTCCGGTTCTTCTGCTGCAGAAATCGAAGAGTCTATCAGCTACGGCGTGATCAAGATGAACATCGATACCGATACCCAGTGGGCAACCTGGGACGGCATCCTGCAGTACTACAAAACCAACGAAGCGTACCTGCAGGGTCAGCTTGGTAACCCGAACGGTGCTGACAGCCCGAACAAAAAATACTACGACCCACGCGTCTGGCTGCGTGCGGCACAATCTTCCATGGTTGTGCGCTTAGAGCAGGCTTTCAAAGAGCTGAACGCTGTCGACGTACTGTAATTTTTGCTTACCGTACAAAAAAGGCCCGAAAGGGCCTTTTTTTATGCGTCCCGTCTGGAAATCCCGGTTTATACAGCACATTTTTGGCGCTTCGCCCCATTATTGTTTACCCTTGTACTCGGGAGTGTCGGATTGAATCTGGCAGTTTTTGTACTTTCCTGCGGGAAACTCAACAACAGGGCTAACAAATGGAAGATCTTAACGTCGTTGACGGCATTAACAATGCAGGTGGCTGGCTGGTGCGCAACCAGGCGCTGATCCTCAGCTATGCGGTGAACATCGTGGCGGCTATCGCCATCATTATTGTCGGGATGATTATCGCGCGCGTGGTATCGAACGGCGTCAATCGCCTGCTGGTCGCGCGTCATATTGATGCCACCGTGGCTGATTTCCTCTCGGCGCTGGTGCGCTACGGTATCATTGCCTTCACGATTATTGCCGCGCTGGGCCGCGTCGGTGTGCAGACCGCCTCGGTGATTGCCGTGCTCGGTGCTGCCGGTCTGGCCGTCGGTCTGGCACTGCAGGGGTCGCTCTCCAACCTGGCGGCAGGCGTACTGTTGGTGACCTTCCGTCCATTCCGCACCGGTGAGTTCGTCGATCTCGGTGGCGTGATGGGGACCGTACAGAATGTACAGATCTTCTCGACCACGCTGAAAACCGCTGACGGCAAAATCGTGGTGGTGCCAAACGGCAAAATCATCGCCGGCAACATCGTTAACTTTTCGCGCGAACCTATCCGCCGCAACGAGTTCATAATTGGCGTCGCCTACGATGCGGATGTCGATCAGGTGATCGATCTGCTGCGTGACGTGGTGGAAGCTGACGAGCGCGTACTGAAAGATCTGGGTATTCAGATTGGCCTGAACGAACTGGCGGCCTCGTCGCTGAACTTTGTGGTGCGCTGCTGGAGCAAAAGCGGTGATCTGCAGAACGTCTACTGGGATCTGATGAAGAACTTCAAGCGCACGCTGGATGCGCACGGTATCGGTATTCCTTATCCGCAGATGGACGTGCACCTGCATCAGGTGCAGAGCGAGGCGCAGCAGCCTGCGCGCAGCGAGTAAGTTATCTGGGCACCTGCGGGTGCCCTTGTTTTATCAGTTCCGCTAATGACCGATTAATTCTTTCCATTTCCGCTAATATCCGCGCCTCACTATACTGCACAGCAACACCACTTTTTCAGGAACTCCTCTGTGTTATCTGTTTACTTACAAGGGCTTGCCCTTGGTGCTGCGCTGATCCTGCCGTTAGGCCCGCAGAACGCCTTCGTATTGAACCAGGGCATTAAGCGCCACTACCATTTGATGACCGCGTCGTTGTGCACACTGAGCGACATTGCGCTGATCTGTGGCGGAATATTTGGCGGCAGCGCGCTGTTGCAGCAGTCGCCGGTTCTGCTGATGCTGATCACCTGGGCTGGCGTGGCGTTTCTGCTGTGGTATGGCTGGGGCGCGCTGCGCAGTGCCTGGCAGGGTGATGTCACGCTGGCGTCAGAGGCGGCGCTGAAGCAGGGGCGCTGGCGCATTGTCGCCACTATGCTGGCGGTGACCTGGCTCAATCCGCATGTCTATCTCGACACTTTCGTGGTGCTCGGCAGCCTCGGCAGTCAGCTGCCGTCGGCGGAGGCGCGCCGCTGGTTCGCTTTCGGCACAGCCAGCGCCTCGCTGCTGTGGTTTTTCGGTCTGGCGCTGCTGGCCGCCTGGCTGTCGCCGCGCCTGCGCACCGTGCGCGCGCAGCGCATCATTAATCTGCTGGTGGGCGGCGTGATGTGGTTTATCGCCCTGCAGCTGGCGCGTCAGGGCATCGCCGGCTGGTGATACACATGCAGGCCGTAAAGCGCGGGCAGGGCGCCTGCGCTGGCCAGCAGCTCCAGTCGTATCTGGCGGAATGCGGTATCCGGGGGCAGCGCATGATGGCACAGCGAGTGATGATTATCGCTGACCTCGGCCAGCAGCGTGTTATCCAGCCATAGGCGATAATGGGTAGTGCAGTGCGGCGTCACCGCCTGCGCATGGCCCATCTGCACCGTTTCCATCGCATGATCGAAATCGTTATCGAACAGCAGCGTAATCTGGCTGGCGCGCTGCGCGTCCGGCCACTGCCAGCACACCCACGGCTGGCGATCGTCCGCTGCCGGCAGCCAGCCGTTGGTGTGACTTTCCGGCCGCAGTTTACCGTTGAGCAAATAGTCGCAGTGCCACAGCTGCAGCGGCGTCGCCAGACTAAACGCGATCAGGATCTGATTAGGCGCGCGGCGCGGTAGCCAGAAATCAAACTCATCCACGCCGTAATCGCCGTCGTTTATCTGCCGGGTGCGTTTCGCGACGCGCGGATTGAGGCTGTTGAATACCATCATAATGCCCGGCAGGCGCTGGCGGGTGAGCGCCACTTCAACCGCCGGATTGTCTTCAAAGGCGATAAACAGGTAGCGATCGCACTCCGCACGGTAGTCAAACGGCGGCGAATACGCCTCTTCACCGTCAATCTGCAGGCTGTGCGTGGCCAGCAGCCGATCGCCGCAGGTGTTGGCCGGATTGTCGCTGGTCAGCAGTGAAACCTGCAGCGTCTGCGCGGATGACGCCCGCAGCCGCACCGTCAGCGCGGGCAGGCGTTCTCCGGCTTTAAGCGGCAGCAGCAGGGCGCAGCGTGAGGTGAGGGCGTACCAGCCGCCATCCGCCGGCAGGGCGTGCAGCGCGAAGGTGCTGCTGGCGCTGACCTGAGCGGCACCGGCCGGATGTACCAGCTGCTGACGCGGAATGAACGCGCCGTGGCGCAGCAGCTGTTGCTGCAGCTGACCAATATGCTCCGGCTGCGCCAGCTGACGCGGTGTCTGGTTATGCTGCTGACACAGCGCCGCCGCGCGGCCCACCACTTCGCCCAGCACGCCACAGGTGCACATCACGCGCGCGCTGCCAAAGGCAACGTGCGTGGCAGAGATAAGCCGGCCGGTCAGCAGCAGATTATCCAGCGACTGGCTGTACAGCGCCCGAAACGGAATGGTGTAAGTGCCTTTGCTGTGGAACTGGCGACAGCCGTCGTGAGCGCTGTACACGCCGTCGGCCGGATGCAGGTCAATCGACCAGCCGCCGTAGGCCACCGCATCGTAGTGGTCGCGCTGCGCGATGATATCCTGCTGACACAGCAGAGTATCGCCGAGAAAGCGTCGGCTCTCGCGCTTGCCGGGAATCAGCCCAACCCATTCAATGGTCAGCGTGTCGGCATCGGCAAACTCGCCGGAGTTTTTGATGTAATCCCACACGCCCCAGACAATCTTCCACAGCTCCCACTTGATGGTTTCGCTTTCATGCACGGTATCCAGCCGGCCGCCCCACTCAAGCCACCACAGATCGCAGCCGTTGAGATCGGAGCTCAGGCGTTTATAGCGCGGAATGGCGGTGATCTCTTTCAGCGCAAAGGAGGGCGGTACAAAACGCACCGGCTGCGCGCTGCGTTTGGTATAAAAATAAATCGAGTGGCCGAGCTTGTGGCCAAACTGCTCGCCCGGCGCCATTTTTTCGCCAAACTCCTGCGGTGATTCTGCGCCCACACGGTGCGCTGCCCCGGCCAGATAGCCGAGCACGCCGTCGCCGCTGGCATCAATAAACTGGTCGGCCGTCACGCGATAGCGGGTCTGATTGATGGCGTTGAAAGCCTGAACCGCCTGCAGGCGCTGCGCGGATTTTTCGATGTCGCTGACCACGGTATTGAGCAGCAGCGTCAGGCGCGGCTGCGCCTGCACGATGTCCAGCAGCACCATGTCAAACAGCACCGGGTTGCCCTCTTTGTTGCGCCACAGGTTCTCCTCCATGATCTCGCCCATGATGCCGCCTTCACGCGCCCAGCGGTTGTTATTACCCATATGCGACGTCGCGCCGTTGGCCCACAGCCGTACTTCGCTGGAGGCGTTGCCGCCGAGCACCGGGCGATCCTGAATCAACACCACCTGCTGGCCCGCGCGTGCCGCAGCCAGCGCGGCGCACACGCCCGCCAGACCGCCACCGGCGACCAGCACATCGGCGTGTAACGACTGCAACGGAAAGGCACGGGCGGCCTGAGAAGAGAAAGTTTGCATCATGAGGTTACTCCCGCCTGAAGGCTGCTAAGATTGAATTTTTACCGTCACAAGGTGATTTATGTCTTCGCAACCCAACCAGAGCCTGATTGACGGAATTCGCTGCCTGCAATATCTGGTCTCCAGTGACAAAGCGGTCGGCGGCCGTGAACTGGCGCGCCAGATGGGGATGAACAGCACGCGGGTAAACCGTCTGCTGATGACCATGGCGTCCATCGGCCTGACGATTCAGGATGAACACCGGCGCTATCTGCCGGGCCCGGGCATTCATGCGCTGGCGGCGCAGGCCATTCGTGGATCGTCGCTGTTTGCTTCGGCACTGCCGCAGCTGGAGGCGCACGCGCCGCGCGATATCGTGGTGGCGCTTGGCGTGCTGTGGGAGGACCAGGTCATCTACATCTGGCACTCGGAGCCCGGCGAGCGCACCAGTACCAGCCAGGCGCTGGCCGGATTCCGCATGCTGCCCGCGTGGCAGTCGGTGATTGGCGTCGCGCTGCTGGCGGCGGAGAGTGACGAGGTGCTGCGGCCACGCTTCAGTGACGAACAGTGGGCGCAGATTGCGCCGCTGCTGGCGCGCAAACGCACCGGGGATTATCTGGTGTGGCATCGCGAGGACGGCGAAATCAGTATGGCGCAGCCTATCAATAACAACCGCGCGGCGCTGGCCTTCGCCAAAATATGGCAGGCCGATGAAGCCCAGCTGGCGCAGCGTCTGCAACAGCTGCACGCGCTGGCGAAACGGCTCATCAGCGCGCGCTGACATGGTCAATTTTTCCTACCACAAACAGATAGCTGCAGATGCCAATAGCGGCCAGCACGGCGATAAAGGCCAGCGCCGGCGCGAAGTTGCTGCCGTCAATCAGGGCGCCGATGGCGATGGGCACCACGATCGATGACAGCGCGCCGGTAAAGTTAAATACGCCGCCGGCCAGACCGATCAGATGGCGCGGCGCCAGCGCGGTAACAAACACCCAGGTGATGGTCGCCAGGCCATTACCAAAAAACGCCAGCGACATAAACAGGATGATCAGCCGCGAATCTTCGGTGTAGTTAGCACCCAGAATGAACAGCGTGAGGAACAAGCCGAGGATCACCGGCAGCTTGCGCGCCACGCTGGCTGAGACGCCGCGCCGAATCATGCGGTCTGAGGCAAAGCCAGCCAGCAGCACACCACAAAACGCCGCGAAGTAGGGCAGCGACGCCACATAGCCGCTCTTGATAAAGTCCATGTGGCGATACTCCACCAGATAGGTAGGAAACCAGGTGAGGAAAAACCAGAAGGTGGCGGAGATGGTGAACTGGCCAATATAGATGCCGACCAGCTTGCGGCTGCGAAACATCTGCGCCAGATCGGCCCAGCGTGCGCGCGGCGGCTGGCTGTCCTGACGATTTTCCAGCAGTGCGCCGTTGTCACGCAGATAGTTAAGTTCAGCCTCTGATACGCCTTTGTGCTGGTTCGGCTCGCGATACAGCAGATACCACACCAGCGCCCAAATCATGCCCGCTACGCCGGTAATCAGAAACAGCCCGCGCCAGCCAAACGCAGCCTGCACGTGAAACAGCAGCGGTGTCATACAGGCGAGGCCAACAAATTGCGCGGACGAGTAGATGCCAATTGCACTGGCACGCTCCTGCTCGGGGAACCAGCTGGAAATCACCCGATTGTTAGCGGGCATCACCGGCGCCTCGAAGGCACCCACGCCGAGGCGCAGACCGAACAGCGCGCCGAAGCTGCTGGCAAAAGCGTGCAGTGCGGTGATCAGCGACCAGGCAAACAGACCCGCGCCGTATACCAGCCGCGCGCCGAGACGATCGATCAGGAATCCGCCGGGAATTTGCAGCGCCGCATAGATCCAGCCGAACGCCGAGAAGATCAGCCCCATCTCCAGCGGCGTGAAGCGCAGTTCACCGGCCATCTGCGTGGCGGCCACCGACAGGTTGGTGCGATCCATGTAGTTAATAATGATGTTGATAAACACCAGTGCCAGCATCATAAAGCGTGTGCGTCCGGCTCGCACGCTGACCGCGCTTTGGCTAAGTGGCTGTTCTGTCATAATACAACTCTCCCGAGGGGCAGAAGTGTTTCTTTAATAGAAACGCAGGCGGCGCTTTTCAGCGAATCTGTAGCGATAAATTTGCGATCGCGGATACGTTAAACCTGAGCAAAGCCGAACTTTTTGCTAATTTCAAACTCAGACCATCACGCATAGTAATGTGTTTTGGGTTTCGCCATAGTGGCGACCTGCAAATTGAACCCTTCAAGGAGGACTTTCGTGAAACTGAAAGCACTGGCGCTGGCCGCCGTAATGAGCACGGGCGCACTGTCCGGTCTGGTCCAGGCGGGAGAAGTGCCGAACGGACCGCACGTGGTGACATCAGGACAGGCCAGCGTGGATGCCCGTCCTGATATGGCTACGCTCTCCATCGTGGTGAATGTTTCGTCGAAAGACGCGGCGGATGCAAAAAAACAGGCTGACGACCGCGTGGCGCAATATTTTGATTTCCTGCAAAAGAACGGCATCGAGAAGAAAGATATTGATGCGGCTAATCTCAGCACCCAGCCGGAGTATGACTACACCAAAGAGGGTAAATCGGTGCTGAAAGGCTACCGTGCGGTGCGTCAGGTGGAAGTGACGCTGCGCCAGCTGGATAAGCTGAATGAGCTGCTGGACGGCGCGCTGAAGTCGGGCCTGAATGAGATTCGTTCTGTTGAGCTGGGCGTGGC
Organism: Pantoea sp. Morm; assembly: GCF_016643525.1. Lineage (NCBI taxonomy): Bacteria > Pseudomonadati > Pseudomonadota > Gammaproteobacteria > Enterobacterales > Erwiniaceae > Pantoea > Pantoea sp. Morm. The sequence goes on from NZ_VOQX01000022.1 coordinate 51,619, forward strand.
TAACGCGGACAGCTACAAAGATCAGGCGCGTAAAGCGGCGATTGCCAATGCCACACAGCAGGCGAGCGCCCTGGCGGAAGGCTTCAACGCCAAACTGGGCCCGGTGTACAGCATTCGCTATCACGTGGCTAACTACCAGCCGATGCCGATGGCGCGCATGTACAAAGCGGCCGGTGCCGCAGCGGACACCACCGCGCAGCAGACCTACGAGCAGCAGAGCATCCATTTTGACGATCAGGTGGATGTGGTCTTCGAAATCAAACCGAATACGGCGCAGTAAGTTAGCCTGTAAAATTGTAGCGGCGCGATTCATCGCGCTTTCCAGCAGCAGAACCGCTGTTAAAACGCGCGATGAATCGCGCCGCTACGACTATTGTGCGCTAATCTGAAGGGCGCTAAGCCGCAACTTCATCCTGGCGCAATACGCGGTGGCCGTGGGCAATCAGCGCATCGGTCACGCTGCGCATCAGACGGCTTTCCGGCGCGAAACGGTGCCAGTACAGCATCCGGCGCTGATACAGACCAGGCGTCAAATCAACCAGCTCTCCCTGCGCCAGCTCGCGCTCAATCTGCAGGTGCGGAATCATACAGCACACCGATCCCTGACGCGCCAGCTGCACAAAAGCCTCTGACGAGTTCACGATGTGGCACGGCACGCTGCCCGGCGATAAATCAAAGTTCTGCTGCAAAAAGGCCTGATGCATATCGTCGAGGTGATCAAACGCCACCGCCGGGGCTTTCAGCAGCGCCGAGCGCGTCACGCCATTGGGGAAATAGCGCGCGGCAAACTCCGGCGAGGCGCAGAACAGATAGTCCAGCGCACCCAGCTGATCCACCAGGCAACTTGGCAACGGCTGCGGCTGGATACTCACCGCCCCGACCACCTCACCGCGTCGTAAACGCTCCTGCGTGCGGGTTTCATCCTCTACCTGCAGATTCAGGCGCACCGGCGAGTCGGCCAGCACATCTTTCAGCGCCGGCAGCAGCCAGGTAGCAAGACTGTCGGCGTTCACCGCCAGCGACAGCAGCAGCGGCGTGGTGCCACCGTTATCATCGCCCAGCCACTCTTCTTCCAGCAGCTCCACCTGATGCAGCAGAGCCAGCAATTTTTGTCCCTGCTCGGTCGGGCGCGGCGGCACGGTACGCACCAGCAGCGGCTGACCAAATAAATTTTCCAGCTGTTTAATGCGCTGCGACACCGCAGACTGCGTGATGCACAGCTTCTGGGCGGCACGCTCAAAGCCGCGTTCGCGAATCACAGCATCCAGCGCCTGAAGCGTTCGATAATCCGGGCGTTTCATTGTTGTTCTCTCTCGTTCAGGGTGGAAACTACTATGCCATAAAACGGCGAAGCTGTGCGGCCGACGCGTTTTTGCGGGCTGGCTTCCAAAGGCTTACATCCAACGTCGGTCAGCCGCGCTTTTTGACAGCGCCTTGTTTTATACTACGCGCACTTCGATGTCGCACAGGTTTTAAACATACCATGACCCAGGATGAACTGAAAAAAGCGGTAGGTTGGGCAGCGCTGCAGTACGTGCAGCCAGGCACCATTGTTGGCGTAGGCACCGGTTCAACGGCGGCGCATTTTATTGACGCGCTTGGTACCATCAGGGATCAGATCGAGGGCGCGGTTTCCAGTTCGGAAGCCTCAACCGAAAAGCTCAAATCGCTGGGCATTCCGGTGTTCGATCTCAACAATGTGGATGCGCTGTCGGTGTATGTCGACGGTGCTGATGAGATCAATCCACAGATGCAGATGATCAAGGGCGGCGGTGCGGCGCTGACGCGCGAGAAAATTGTCGCGGCGGTGGCGCAGAAATTTATTTGCATCGCGGATGCGTCCAAGCAGGTCGATGTGCTGGGCAACTTCCCGCTTCCGGTGGAGGTGATTCCGATGGCGCGCGCTTATGTGGCGCGGGAGCTGGTGAAGCTGGGCGGCCTGCCGGAGTATCGTCAGCACGTGGTTACGGATAACGGCAACATTATTCTCGACGTACATAATCTGCGCATCCTTGACCCGATTGCGCTGGAAAAAACCATCAATGCGCTGCCGGGCGTTGTCACCGTGGGGCTGTTTGCCGCACGCGGAGCGGATATTGCGCTGATTGGCACGCCGGACGGTGTGAAAACCATCACCAATTGATCTCACCGGCGCGCTGCCAGCGCCGGTTATTTCCATCCGCAAAACATCTTTTCTTGCTGCAGTGAAATTTGGTGACTTATGTCACAAATGATTCATCAACAGCAGGTTCGTACTTTGCGCTCTCGTCATCTCACGATTTTGTGTGGATTTGTGTTGTCTGCACGTGGGCGCGTGCTGGCGTGCAGGCAATCGTTTGTATTGCCGCGCCGGAAAATTTTGATATTTTGACAGAAGGCTACCTTATGGTAGTCCTCGTTGAATTCTGAATAGGGTCGGGAAATGGCAAAGGTATCACTGGAAAAAGACAAGATTAAGTTCCTGCTGGTGGAAGGCGTTCACCAGAGTGCGCTGGATAATCTGCGCGCCGCAGGTTACACCAACATCGAGTTCCACAAAGGCGCACTGGATGCTGAGACGCTGAAGTCCTCCATCCGCGATGCCCACTTCATTGGTATCCGTTCCCGTACCCAACTGACTGAAGAGATCTTCGCGGCAGCTGAAAAGCTGGTGGCGGTTGGCTGCTTCTGTATTGGTACTAACCAGGTTGATCTCAGCGCGGCAGCGAAACGCGGCGTGCCGGTGTTCAACGCCCCGTTCTCCAATACCCGTTCGGTCGCGGAACTGGTGATCGGCGAAATGCTGCTGATGCTGCGCGGCATTCCGGAAGCCAATGCCAAAGCACACCGCGGCATCTGGAATAAAATCGCCACCGGTTCGTACGAAGCGCGTGGTAAGAAGCTGGGTATCATTGGCTACGGCCATATCGGGATGCAGCTCGGCGTGCTGGCGGAAAGCCTCGGCATGCACGTATTTTTCTACGATATCGAAAACAAGCTGCCGCTGGGCAATGCCACCCAGGTGCGCCATCTCTCTGACCTGCTGAACATGAGTGATGTGGTCAGCCTGCACGTGCCGGAAACGCCGTCCACGCAGAACATGATTGGCAGCGAAGAGCTGGCGCTGATGAAGCCCGGTGCGCTGCTGATCAACGCCGCGCGCGGCACCGTGATCGACATCCCGGCGCTGTGTAATGCGCTGGCCAGCAAGCACCTCGCCGGTGCCGCCATCGACGTCTTCCCGGTTGAACCTGCAACCAACAGCGATCCGTTTAACTCGCCGTTGTGCGAATTCGACAACGTGATCCTGACGCCGCACATCGGCGGATCCACGCAGGAAGCGCAGGAGAACATCGGTCTGGAAGTGTCTGGCAAGCTGGCCAAGTACTCTGACAACGGCTCGACGCTCTCCGCAGTAAACTTCCCGGAAGTCTCGCTGCCGATGCACGCTGCCAGCGCCAGCCGCCTGCTGCACATCCATGAAAACCGCCCGGGCGTGCTGACCGCCATCAACCAGATCTTTGCCGAGCAGGGCATCAACATTGCCGCTCAGTATCTGCAAACCTCGCCAGTGATGGGTTATGTGGTTATTGATATTGATGCCGAAGAGGATGTGGCGGAAAAAGCGCTGCAACTGATGAAGGCGATTCCGGGCACTATCCGCGCCCGTCTGCTGTACTGACAGTGCAGGGCGCCGCTGGGCGCCCTGTCTTTATCCCGCCAGCGTTTCCCACTGCCAAAGCTTTGACGGCGTGAGAATCGCCGGCAATGGCACATCCCAGGCCGCCACCGGCAGCGCATCCACGCGCTGGCAGTCGTGCGCAATACCCAGCGGTAAAAAACCATGCTGCTGCCAGTGCTGTAGTGTGCGATCGTAAAAACCCCCGCCCATGCCTAAGCGCTGTCCCTGCGCGTCAAATGCCACCAGCGGTACCAGCATCACATCCAGCTGATCGAGTGTCGCCAGCTGCGTAATATCCAGCGGCGGCTCAGGGATGCGCAGCTTGTTAGGCCGCAGCGGGGTTTCTGGCGTGTAGCGCAAAAAAAGCAGGTGACCGGGCGCAAACGGGTGCAGGACCGGCAGAAAGACCTGCTTCTTCTGCTGCCACAGTTTGGCAATCAGCGGTCGGGTATTGATTTCGCCATCGACGGAGAGAAACAGCGCGATGCGTTGTGCGCTGGCCAGAGGGGCAAAATTGATGGCATGTTCAGCCAGCAGATCGGCGGCCTCAACCTGTTGCTCAGGCGTAAGATTGCGGCGCAGATGGCGCACATGCTGACGAATATCCTGTCGGTCGAGAAGAGAAGGTGCTGGCATGATGTCCCCGGCTGATAAGGCTGTTGATAGCCACATTATCACACCGGGAATAACAGGGTGGAACTAAGAGGAGATCTCCGAGATGCCGCCGCAGGCTGTAACCCTTGAACCCTTGGTTCAAGGTGAGTATGCCGTCGTAACCATCAGGCTTCTCGGACGGACCGAGCATGCTCACAGGTTACAGAGCGTCACACTCTGTTGGTATGAAATATCGGCTCAGGGGACTGGCCCGCTTGCAAACATCTCAGAGAAAATTGACTTCACCGTTAATCTAACACGAGTACCATGAAGTGTTATTCGAATTTAGGGCCCTGACGTTCAGTTATGCGACCTTGCTCAACTAATGCCTGCTCAATGGTCTGCTGCAGCATACGGATACGTTGTTCCATATTGGCTGCGTAATCGCGCGTTTTACCTTTCTCTTGTGCCAGCTCGTGGCAAATGTTTAACGCGGCGATGAACACCAGCTGCTCTGTATTTGTGACTCTAGTGCGAACTTTTAAATCTTGCAACCGTTGATTGAGATCCTCTGCGGCCAGATTCAGCGCATCTTGCTGTTCAGGCGGACAATTCACTCTCAATGAACGACCAAAAATCTGAATATCTACCGGTTGTGCAGACATGCCACCATCCTGACTGATTACTTCGTTCGCATCTCCCTTACCTGTCAATGGGTTGGGAGGTGCGCAACTATATAGACCCGCGTGATAAGTTACAACCCCTTTTCTGGAAACCCTGAGGCACCTGGTGGTAGCATAACACGAACTTATTCTGCCAACGACGACCAAAGCCCATGTCTTTACAGAACGCAACACCCACTTACAACGCGCTGGCCGCGGCACTTTCCCAGCAGGGCGTAGGCATGACGCCCGCCGAGATGCACGGACTGCTGTGTGGCATTCTGTGCGGCGGCAATCAGGACAGCAGCTGGAAAACCCTGGTGCACGACCTGACTAACGAGGGCATGGCGTTCTCGCAAAGCCTGTCGCAGCCGCTGCAGGCGCTGCATGAAAACCTGGCCAACACGCTGGATGAAGAGGGTTTCCTGTTCCAGCTGATGCTGCCGGATGAGGAGGACATCACGGTGTTCGATCGTGCTGACGCGCTGGCCGGCTGGGTCAATCACTTCCTGCTGGGCCTGGGCGTGACGCAGCCGAAGCTGGACAAAGTGACCGGTGAGACCGGCGAAGCGATTGACGATCTGCGCACCATTGCGCAACTTGGCTACGATGAAGATGAAGATCAGGAAGAGCTCGAACAGTCGCTGGAAGAGGTGATTGAGTACGTGCGCGTTGCCGCGCTGCTGTGCCATGACACCTTCACCCGGCCACGCACGCCGACCGCACCGGAAGTGCAAAAACCTACGCTACACTAAGCGCGTCATCGTGGGCAGGTCGCTGCCCGTTTTCTACAGGGAGTGCAAATATGATTACACTGGAAACTTTCCGGCAACGTCGTCAGGCGCTGATCGCCCGCATGGCGCCCGGCAGCGCGGCTTTGATTTTTGCTGCACCTGAAGTGACGCGCAGCAACGACACCGAATATCCCTTTCGCCAGAACAGCGACTTCTGGTACTTCACCGGCTTCAACGAGCCGCAGGCGCTGCTGGTATTAATCAAGAGCGATGACAATCATAACCACAGCGTGCTGTTTAATCGCGTACGCGACCTGACGGCCGAGATCTGGTTCGGGCGTCGGCTTGGTCAGGAAGCCGCACCGGCGAAGCTGGGCGTTGACCGCGCGCTGCCGTGGGATGCGATTGACGAGCAGCTGCACCAGCTGCTCAACGGACTCGACGTGGTCTATCACGCACAGGGTGAATACGCGGAAGCGGATACGCTGGTGTTCAGCGCGCTGGAGAAACTGCGCCGTGGTTTCCGGCAAAACCTCAGCGCGCCGGCGACGCTGACCGACTGGCGTCCCTGGGTGCATGAGATGCGCCTGTTTAAAAGCGAAGACGAGATCGCCATTCTGCGCCGCGCAGGAAAAATCAGCGCGCTGGCACATACCCGTGCGATGCAGGCGTGCCGTCCTGGCATGTTTGAGTATCAGCTGGAAGGCGAAATCCATCACGAATTCACCCGCCACGGCGCGCGCTTTCCCTCTTACAACACCATTGTGGGCTCCGGTGAGAACGGCTGCATTTTGCACTACACCGAAAACGAAAGCGAAATGCGCGACGGCGATCTAGTGCTGATTGATGCCGGTTGCGAATTCCATGGCTACGCCGGCGATATCACCCGTACCTTCCCGGTTAACGGTAAATTCAGCCAGCCGCAGCGCGAGATCTACGACATCGTTCTCGCCTCGCTGTATAAAGCGCTGTCGATGTTCCGCCCGGGCATCAGCATCCATGAAGTCAACGACGAAGTGGTGCGCATCATGATCACCGGTCTGGTCGATCTCGGCATTCTGGAAGGCAATATCGATACGCTGTTTGAAGAGCAGGCGCACCGTCCGTTCTTTATGCACGGCCTTGGGCACTGGCTGGGGCTGGACGTGCACGACGTCGGCCACTACGGCACGCCCAGCCGCGACCGCCAGCTTGAACCCGGCATGGTGCTCACCGTTGAACCGGGCCTGTATATCGCGCCGGATGCCAAAGTGCCGGCGCAGTATCGCGGCATCGGTATCCGTATCGAAGACGACATCGTCATCACCGCCGACGGTAATGAAAACCTGACCGACAGCGTGGTAAAAGACGCTGAGGCGATCGAAGCACTGATGGCGGCGGCGCGCGGCGTATGAGTATCCTGATTGCAGGCGGCGGCATGACCGGCGCCACGCTGGCACTGGCGATTTCGCATCTGACGCAGGGCCAGTTGCCGGTGACGCTGATTGAACGTCATCAGCCGGACAGCCGCGCGCACCCGGGCTTTGACGGGCGCGCCATCGCGCTGGCGGCGGGCACCTGTCAGCAGCTGGCGGAAATTGACCTGTGGCGTTCGCTGGCGGACTGCGCCACGCCCATTACCCACATCCACGTTTCCGATCGCGGGCACAGCGGGTTTGTTCAGCTGCAGGCTGAGGATTATCAGCTGGCGGCGTTGGGCAACGTGGTCGAGCTGTATAACGTGGGACAGCGCCTGTTTAAACGTCTGCGTGAGGCGCCAGGCGTGACGCTGTGCTGCCCGGATCACGTTACCTCAGTAACCCGCAGCGCCGATAGCGTGCAGGCGACGCTCAGCAGCGGCGCAACGTTACAGGGCGCGCTGCTGGTGGCCGCTGACGGCGCACGCTCGCCGCTGGCGGCATCCTGCGGCATTCGCTGGCAGCGCGACGACTACCAGCAGCTGGCGGTGATTGCCAACGTCGCGACGCAGTTGCCGCATCAGGGCCGCGCGTTTGAGCGCTTCACGCAGCATGGCCCGCTGGCGCTGCTGCCGATGTCCGGCAACCGTCTGTCGCTGGTGTGGTGTCATCCGGCGGCGGCCGAAGCCACGGTTAAGCAGTGGGACGATGCCACCTTCCTGCATGAATTACAGCGCGCCTTTGGCTGGCGGCTGGGGCGCTTTACTCACGCCGGCCAGCGCGAAATCTATCCGCTGGCGCTGCAGACCGCAGAGCGTCAGGTGACGCACCGGCTGGCACTGGTCGGCAATGCGGCGCAAACGCTGCATCCGATCGCCGGGCAGGGCTTTAACCTCGGACTGCGCGATGTGATGTCACTGGCGGAAACCCTTGCGGCGGCGCATCGTCACCAGCAGGATCCGGGCAGCCACGCGGTGTTGCACCATTTTGCTGCGCGCCGCCAGCCGGATCGCGCGGCGACCATTGGCGTCACCGACGGTCTGGTGCGGCTGTTCGCCAACCGTTATGCCCCGCTGGTGGCAGGACGAAATCTTGGGCTGGTGGCAATGGACCACCTGCCATGGCTGCGAAACCCACTTGCCGTGCGCACGCTCGGCTGGGTTAAGCGTTAAGCATGAATTAAGGGGCAGCAATGCAAACATTTGATGTGGCGATAGCCGGTGGCGGCATGGTCGGTCTGGCGGTGGCCTGTGGCTTACAGGGCAGCGGCCTGCGCGTTGCGGTGCTGGAAAAAGCGCCTGAGCCACAATTTGATGCGGCGGCGCCAGCGTCGGTTCGCGTCTCGGCCATCAACGCCGCCAGCGAGCGTCTGCTGCAAAAACTCGATGTCTGGTCCACCATTCTCGCGCTGCGCGCCAGCGCGTATCACGGCATGGAAGTGTGGGATCAGGACAGCTTTGGCTCGATCAGCTTTGATGACAAGCAGCAGGGGCTGTCGCACCTCGGACATATCATTGAAAACGAGGTGATTCACAGTGCGCTGTGGCAGCGCGCCAGCCAGTGTAGCGACGTGACGCTGATTGCGCCGGCTCAGCTGCAGCAGGTGGCGTTTGGCGATAACGAAGCCTTTATTACCCTGCAGGACGGCAGCATTATGAGCGCGCGCCTGCTGATTGCTGCGGACGGGGCCAACTCGTGGCTGCGTGACAAAGCGGATATCCCGATTACCTTCTGGGATTACGAACATCACGCGCTGGTGGCCAATGTACGCACCGATATGCCGCACGATGCCATCGCGCGCCAGGTGTTCCACGGCGACGGCATTCTGGCCTTCCTGCCGATGCAGGATCCGCACCTGTGCTCCATCGTCTGGTCGCTGTCACCGCAGGAAGCGGCGCGACTGCAATCCATGCCGGAAGCGCTGTTTAACCAGCAGCTGTCGGTGGCATTCGATATGCGCCTTGGTCTGTGCCAGGTGGAAAGCGAACGGAAAACCTTCCCGCTGATGGCGCGTTACGCCCGCAACTTTGCTGCGCACCGGCTGGCGCTGGTGGGCGATGCGGCGCATACCATCCATCCGCTGGCCGGGCAAGGGGTGAACCTCGGCTTTATGGATGCCGCCGAGCTGATTGGCGAAATCCGCCGTCTGCATCAGCAGGGCAAAGATATCGGCCAACATCTCTATTTGCGGCGTTATGAACGCAGCCGCAAGCACAGCGCAGCGCTGATGCTGGCTGGAATGCAGGGTTTCCGTGAGCTGTTTGCCGGGCACCATCCGGCGAAAAAACTGCTGCGCGACGTCGGGCTGAAGCTGGCCGACACGCTGCCTGGCGTGAAGCCGTTACTGCTGAAGCAGGCCATGGGCCTCAACGACCTGCCCGGCTGGATCCGCCAACCCTCCTTATTACGGCACCCTTTCAGGTGCCGTTTTTCCTGCACTGACGTTACGCGATCGCCCTCAAGGGTGGGCGTGGCAGTCGGCTGCCGCTCATGAATCACCGTACTGCACAGCGTTGTCGCCATCCATTGCGACCCTGTGCGCACCCGGTAACGCCACTGCAAAACCCGTCCCAGCACCATTATTGTGCATCGCTGCACCCAAATTGCCCGTCATTTGATTTATTCTAATTTCAGGTCTCAATTCGCATTACTTTAACTAATCCTAAATGCTTTTCGCCCCCGAACCATTTCCCTTGTCTGCGGCACGGCTTCCATTATTCGGCTGAATTACTGCGCAACAGGTGAATTATATGCGCGGTAAATCACATAAATGCAGTGAGATGTGCTGGCGTGGCTGCCGGGGCAGCACAAAGGATGATAAGGTTTCACCCTCGTTTTCCTTATGGTTAATTGCCGGATTCGGTGGTAACTTCAGCGTAAAGAGAACGTTTGCGTCGCTCAAAACTGACGACGCAGGCGCGTCACACTCACTTGTCTTCACAGGATGGTTATGACTCAGCAAACGCCTCTATTCGAACAGCATCAGGCCTGCGGTGCCCGCATGGTGGACTTCCACGGCTGGATGATGCCGCTGCACTACGGCTCGCAAATGGATGAACACCACGCGGTGCGCAACGATGCCGGAATGTTTGACGTTTCCCACATGACCATTGTCGATCTGCACGGCGCGCGCACCCGTGAATTTCTGCGTTACCTGCTAGCCAACGACGTCGCCAAACTGACTCAGCCCGGCAAAGCCCTCTATACCGGCATGCTGAATGCTTCAGCTGGCGTCATTGATGACTTAATTGTTTACTTTATGAGCGAGGATTTCTTCCGCCTGGTGGTCAACTCCGCCACGCGCGAGAAGGATCTGGCGTGGATCGCTGAGCATGCGCAGCCGTTTGGGGTTGCGCTCACCGAGCGTGACGATCTGGCGCTGATCGCCGTACAGGGACCGAACGCGCAGCAAAAAGCACAGGGCCTGTTTAGCGCGGCACAGCGTGACGCGGTGGCAGGCATGAAGCCGTTCTTTGGCGTACAGGCCGGCGATCTGTTTATCGCCACGACCGGTTATACCGGTGAAGCCGGTTATGAAATCGCCCTGCCTGCTGCTCAGGCCGCAGATTTCTGGCAGCAGCTGCTGGCCGCAGGTGTGAAACCAGCCGGACTGGGCGCACGCGATACGCTGCGTCTCGAAGCTGGCATGAATCTGTATGGTCAGGAGATGGATGAAGGCGTTTCGCCGCTGGCCGCCAACATGGGCTGGACCATCAGCTGGGAGCCCGGCGACCGTGATTTCATTGGCCGTGAAGCGCTGGAAGCGCAGCGCGAGAACGGCACGGAAAAACTGGTCGGGCTGGTGATGACCGAAAAAGGCGTGCTGCGTAACGGTCTGACGGTGCGCTTTACCGATGCGCAGGGACAGCCGCAGCAGGGCATCATTACCAGCGGCTCCTTCTCGCCAACGCTGGGCTACAGCATTGCGCTGGCGCGCATGCCGGCCAGTATCGGTGAGCAGGCGATTGTTGAAATCCGCAATCGTGAAATGCCGGTGAAAGTAACTAAACCTATTTTTGTTCGCGCCGGCAAGCCGGTCGCTCAGTAATTTTTTTCAGGAGAAATGGCGATGAGCAATGTGCCAAATGAATTGAAGTACCGTGATAGCCACGAGTGGGTGCGTAAAGAAGCTGACGGTACGTTTACCGTGGGCATCACCGAACACGCGCAGGAACTGCTGGGCGACATGGTGTTTGTCGACCTGCCAGACGTGGGCGCCAGCTTTGCCGCCGGTGACGACTGTGCGGTAGCCGAATCCGTGAAAGCGGCATCGGATATCTATGCCCCGCTGAGCGGTGAAATTGTTGCGGTCAACGAAGCGCTGGGCGATGCCCCGGAGCTGGTTAACAGCGAACCGTACGCCGCCGGCTGGCTGTTCCGCATCAAAGCCAGCGACGAGTCCGAGCTCGACGCGATGCTTGATGCTGCCGCCTACAAAGCGTCCATCGACGAGTAACCGGTAGTCTCTGAAGGTGCCGCACTGCGGCGCCTTCTTTTTTATCTGCCTGATTTAATGCCATTTTGTCACCCAGCCCGATTCAGGATGTACTGTAAATGACTCAGACTCTCAGCCAGCTCGAACATAACGGTGCTTTTATTGAGCGCCATATCGGTCCTGATGCCGCGCAGCAGGCCACCATGCTGGAAGCGATTGGTGCCAGCTCGCTGGCTTCGCTGATCGCTTCAATTGTGCCTGCTGATATCCAGCTGCCAGGCCCGCCGGCGGTAGGCGATGCCGCGACTGAACAGCAGGCGCTGGCAGAGCTGAAAGCCATTGCCAGCCAGAATCAGCGTTACAAATCCTGGATTGGAATGGGTTACAGCGCCGTGATCACCCCGCCGGTGATTCTGCGCAACATGCTGGAAAATCCGGGCTGGTACACGGCGTATACGCCGTATCAGCCGGAAGTGTCGCAGGGCCGGCTGGAAGCGCTGCTCAATTTCCAGACCCTGACGCTCGATCTCACCGGGCTGGATATCGCTTCAGCGTCGCTGCTGGATGAAGCCACCGCGGCGGCCGAAGCCATGGCGATGGCCAAACGCGTCAGCAAGCTGAAAAACGCGACAAAATTCTTTATCGCCGATGACATCCATCCGCAAACGCTGGATGTGGTGCGCACCCGCGCCGAAACCTTTGGCTTTGAGCTGATTATCGATCGCGCCGAAAAAGCCCGCGAGCACGACGATCTGTTTGGCGTGCTGCTGCAGCAGGTCGGTACCAGCGGAGAAGTGCACGACTACCGTGAACTGATTGCTGAGCTGAAAAGCCGCAAAGTGGTGGTGAGCGTGGCGGCGGATTTCATGGCGCTGGTGCAGCTGGAAGCGCCGGGCAAACAGGGTGCTGATATCGTCTTTGGTTCCGCCCAGCGCTTTGGCGTACCGATGGGCTACGGCGGTCCGCACGCGGCCTTCTTTGCCAGCCGTGATGAGCACAAGCGCTCCATGCCGGGCCGTATCATCGGTGTGTCACGCGATGCCGCCGGTAACACCGCGCTGCGCATGGCGATGCAGACGCGCGAACAGCACATCCGCCGTGAGAAAGCCAACTCCAACATCTGTACTTCCCAGGTGCTGCTGGCGAATATCGCCGGCCTGTACGCGGTTTACCATGGCCCGGCTGGACTGAAGCGCATCGCCTCGCGCATTCACCGCCTGACCTCGATTCTGGCAGCAGGCCTGCAAAACGGCGGCCTGAAGCTGCGCCATCACAGCTGGTTCGATACGCTGACCGTTGAAGTCGCGGACAAAGCGGCGGTGCTAAACCGTGCGCTGAGCTTCGGCGTCAATCTGCGCAGCGATATCCTCAATGCGGTTGGTATCACGCTGGATGAAACCACCACGCGTGAAGACGTGCTGGCGCTGTTTGCCATTCTGCTGGGTGACGCGCACGGTCAGGATATCGAGGCGCTGGACGCCGCGGTGGCGGCGGAAAACAGCGCTATTCCGGCAGGCCAGCAGCGTACCAGCGAATTCCTTACCCATCCGGTGTTCAACCGTCATCACAGCGAAACTGAGATGATGCGCTACATGCACAGCCTGGAGAAAAAGGATCTGGCGCTGAATCAGGCGATGATCCCGCTCGGCTCATGCACCATGAAACTGAATGCCGCCGCCGAAATGATTCCGATCACCTGGCCGGAATTTGCTGAACTGCACCCGTTCTGCCCGGCAGAGCAGGCGAGCGGTTATCTGCAGATGATCGGTCAGCTGTCCCAGTGGCTGGTCCAGCTCACCGGTTACGATGCGCTGTGCATGCAGCCGAACTCTGGGGCGCAGGGCGAATATGCCGGTCTGCTGGCCATCCGTCGCTATCATGAGAGCCGTAATGAAGCGGGCCGCACAATCTGTCTGATCCCGAGCTCGGCGCATGGCACCAACCCGGCGTCCGCGCAGATGGCGGGCATGGCGGTGGTGGTGGTGGCCTGTGATAAGCAGGGCAACATCGATCTCGGCGATCTGCGTGAAAAAGCAGCGCAGGCCGGTGATGCGCTGTCGTGTATCATGGTGACCTATCCGTCGACGCACGGCGTCTACGAAGAGACCATTCGCGAAGTGTGCCAGATCGTGCATCAGTACGGCGGCCAGGTGTACCTCGACGGCGCAAACATGAACGCGCAGGTCGGGATCACCACGCCTGGCTACATTGGCGCTGACGTGTCGCATCTCAACCTGCACAAAACCTTCTGCATTCCGCACGGCGGTGGCGGTCCGGGCATGGGGCCGATCGGGGTGAAGGCGCATCTGGCGCCATTCGTACCGGGCCACAGCGTGGTGCAGATTGACGGCGTGCTGACCCAGCAGGGCGCGGTTTCTGCGGCGCCGTTCGGCAGCGCATCTATTCTGCCCATCAGCTGGATGTACATTCGCATGATGGGTGCCGAAGGGCTGAAGCAGGCCAGCTCGGTGGCGATTCTCAACGCCAACTACATCGCCAGCCGGCTGCAGTCGGCGTACCCGATTCTGTACGCCGGCCGCGACGGCCGCGTGGCGCATGAGTGCATTCTCGACATTCGTCCGCTGAAAGAGCAGACCGGCATCAGCGAGCTGGATATCGCGAAACGCCTGATCGACTATGGCTTCCATGCGCCGACCATGTCGTTCCCGGTCGCCGGCACGCTGATGGTCGAGCCGACCGAATCCGAGAGCAAAATCGAGCTGGACCGCTTTATTGACGCGATGCTGGCGATCCGCATGGAAATCGATCGCGTGGCCGACGGTGAATGGCCGGCTGACGACAACCCGCTGGTGAATGCACCGCATACCCAGATGGAAATCGTCGGCGACTGGACTCATCCGTACAGCCGCGAGCTGGCGGTCTTCCCGGCCGGCAGCGCCAACAAATACTGGCCGACCGTTAAGCGTCTCGACGATGTGTTTGGCGATCGCAATGTGTTCTGTTCATGCGTTCCGATGAGCGAATACCAGTAATCAGCAGGCATAATCCAAACCTTCAGTAATACTCAAGGCCGATTTGTCGGCCTTTTTTATGGGAGAAGCATATGGATCTGGCACTGGTCACCGGCGGTAGCCGCGGAATTGGACGGGCAACATCGCTGCTGCTGGCGCAGGCAGGTTATCGCGTGGCAATCAATTTCCGGCAGCGCGAAGCAGAAGCGTTGCAGGTAGTAGCAGATATCGAAGCGCAGGGCGGCAGCGCGTTTGCCTTACAGGCGGATATTGCCGATGAAGCGCAGGTGGTGCGCATGTTCCGCCAGCTGGATCAGCAGCCGGGCGCGCTGCGCTTACTGGTGAATAACGCCGGTATTCTCTTCTCCCAGTGCCGGGTTGAGGATCTGGATGCTGCGCGCATTCAGCGCGTGCTGGCAACCAACGTCACCGGCACGTTTATCTGCTGCCGCGAAGCGGTAAAACGCATGAGCACCGCACACGGCGGCCAGGGCGGCGCCATTGTTAACGTCTCGTCAGCGGCCGCGCGTACCGGCTCGCCCAATGAGTATGTCGATTATGCGGCGTCGAAAGGCGCGATGGACACGCTGACCAGAGGATTGTCACTGGAAGTGGCGGCGCAGGGGATTCGCGTCAACAGCGTGCGGCCTGGGCTGATCTACACCGATATGCATGCCGACGGCGGCGAGCCGGGGCGCGTTGATCGTCTCGCGGCATCGCTGCCGATGCAGCGCGGCGGTCAGGCGGAGGAGATCGCAGCCGCCATCGCCTGGCTGGCCAGTGACGCCGCTTCCTACGTCACCGGCAGCTTTATTGATGCATCAGGCGGCCGTTAAGCCGCACGTCACCGCCTGTCTGCGCGCGGCGCACATCTATACGTCGCGCGCTATAAGCGGTTACAGCACTTCACCATTGCTGGCAATCACCTGCTGATACCAGGCGAAACTCTTCTTCTTCGAGCGGGCAAAGCTGCCGTTGCCGTCATCGTTTTTATCGACGTGGATAAAGCCGTAGCGCTTGCTGTACTGGCCGGTAGTAAAGGAGACGCAGTCGATGCAGCCCCACGGCGTATAGCCCAGCAGATCAACGCCATCCAGCGCCACCGCTTTTTTCATCTCTTCAATGTGCGCGCGCAGATAATCAATGCGGTAGTCATCTTCGATCACGCCCTCAGCATTGGCTTTATCAATGGCACCAAAGCCGTTCTCAACGATAAACAGCGGCTTCTGATAGCGCTCATACAGCGCGTTCAGCACGTAGCGCAGGCCGACCGGGTCAATCTGCCAGCCCCAGTCGGACGCTTTCACATGCGGGTTAGGCACTACGCCGTCGAAGCCGGTGATTGGGTCATCGACGCCGCTGGCTTTGGTGTCCACCGCATTGCTCATGTAGTAGATGAAACCGAAGTAATCGCAGCAGCCCTGACGCCGCGTTTCGGC